>JAYTNK010000308.1:0-2461 GCA_043748375.1 Cytophagales bacterium | reverse complement strand
CATGTTGGTAGGCAAGGTCGCCATCTGCAAACTCTATCACAGCATCAAAGTTAGCTAATTGCTTCCGATTCAATATTTCGGAAAAACTAAATAGAGGATATGCTGTTTGTTCTATGATTTTTTCATGCAGTAGTTCAGGCGAAAAAGGCTTGCTCACAAAATCATTCATACCTGATGCCAATGCTTTCCGCCTGCTCGCTTCGGGAGGCGAGGCAGTAAGCGCAATGATAGGCACTTGCGAATATTGCCTGATGCGTCGTGTAGCTTCAAAGCCATTAAGTTCGGGCATTTCAATATCCATAAGAATCAGATGGTAAAAATGCTCTGGAGCGCAATTTTGAACTTTTTCTACAGCTTGCCTACCATTGGCAGCATAATCTACAGTTATGTGCCAATTTTGCAAGAACTTGCCTGTCCAACGTTGATTGAGTATATTGTCTTCCACAAACAATATGCGCAAACCCACAAGTGACATGAGATTTACCTTTTTGAAAGGGGTTATATACTTGGTTTGTTTGTCCACTATTTGTAGCGGAATATCACATATAAATTCTGTTCCTTCGCCAAGCACACTCTTTACTTGAATATGCCCACCCAATTTATCCAACAAATTGTGGACTAAAGGCAATCCTAAACCTTTCTTGCTTGGTGTTTTATTTTCTTGAGAGGGCTGGAAAACCTCAAATATGTGTGTGAGTTTATTGGGAGCAATTCCGCATCCTGTGTCTTTTATACTGAGGCGCAAGGTAGTAAAATAGTGTACTTCTTGTGGTTGCGACTGCACTGCAAGCGTGATGTCCCCTTTTTCGGTGAATTTAAGGGCGTTTTGTAATAAATGTTCTAATACTTGTGTAATACGGACATTATCACTGCTTACCCAATCTTGTATAGTGGGTTCAATAACTATAGTAAATACTATATTTTTAGCTTTTGCTAAGGGTTCAAAGGCTTGGACAACACTTTGAAATAAAGCATGGAGACTAAATTCTTTTGCCTCCATAATGACCTTGTTTTCCGAAAAGTCAATGATGTCTAAAGTCTGCTGGGTTATTTTGGAAAGTTGCTCAGTTGCCTCGATTAAGCTCTTTAAGTGGATAGTTTGTTCTGCCGTCGGGTTTTCATGTAGCAATAAGTGAGCAAGCCCCATGATGCCATTTAGAGGCGTACGCAATTCATGGGTTATTTTAGATAAAAAACCTGCTTGTTTATGTTGGCTCTCTGCTATTTCCTTTTGAATGCGGAGGAGTTGAGCCTCTGTATCCTTAGCTTCTTTTATATTCGAGCTAAAACAAAGTGCAGCCACTACCTTGCTGTCCTTATATATAGGCACAACTCGCATCTTCAGAATTAAATTTAAGGGTGAGTAAGTATCTATTTCCTCTAAAGCATTTCCTTCAAAACACGCATCATACCGCTTTTTCCAAAAGTGTATGGTTTCGGGACTTGCCTGCACACCTATAGCATTGCTACCCACTTCGATGTCATAACCAAACAATTTTTTTACGTGTGTGCAAAACCATTCATTGCATAATAAGATCTTGTAATCAAGTCCTACCATCCAAATCGATTGTGCTACATTATCCAAAACTGTCTGCCAATAACTTTCTATGTGTATCATGTCTGTGTGTGTTTTAGGTATTACTAATTTTGTGCAAGTATTGGGCTAAAATATACTGCAAACTCAAGATTTTTAAGTAGCTGCTGTACTATGGTTAATTTACAAACAGCATCATTTGAAGCGTAGCTTATTTTGGCGCAATAGTACGAGTAACCTTTCCTACAAAAAGAATAGCTTTGGTAGCGTCATCTCTTACAAAAAACAGAAAGGTTTCTCAATATTTACTACTTTTAAATCATTAGACTTCCTGCGAAAGTATCTTTTCCCTATCTCAAAATGGAGAGAGGGCAGGGTGTGAGGCTTCTAAAAAACACTTTCGCAAGAAGTCTATTACAAGAGCCTGCTCTTGTGGAAAACAAGACGGCAGTAGAAATAGACGCAAAAAATTCAATGGCAAATAGGTTATTATTCGATACAATTAATTTTGCGCTGCCGTTAGTGTGTCTTGGTTCTGAGCTTTTACGCTTAAAATGCACATGACTAAAATTAGTAGTAAAACAGGTTTGGTTACAGATATTTTTTATAGTGGAATTGAGTACATTTTTGGTTGTAAGAAATACGCCTTTTTGAGCAAAATAAAAGGTGGATTTTACACGTTACAGCGAAAACCTACCAAAATTGTAACCAAAAAAGACGTTTTTGATAGCAGACTTAGTACGTCTTGGTCATATTTTCAGGGATAGCAATAACAAAATTCGCCTTATTCAAATGCTCCTTTAGCAATTCTTTTACTTCAGGTTGTTCGACAGAAGCGATGGTCATAATCTTCAAATCGGGTCTTGCCTGCTTCAAATACCAAACAATACTTTCGAAATTATCAGAGTGAAATGAGCCATTGAAATG
>JAYTNK010000307.1:0-4198 GCA_043748375.1 Cytophagales bacterium | reverse complement strand
AAAATGCAAAAAATATGATAGCTATTAAAACAGAGGTAGAACAGCTTATGAAACAAGCTTTGGAAAATTGTGAAAAATATAAAGATTGCGAACACTGTTGGCTTATAAAAGATTGCAGTAAGTAATTATTCGCTATTGCTCATAGTATTTTCTCCATGGTTTTATCGCTCCGTTAATACCTACAAAAATAAGACTTCATCATTTTGGCAGGCAAGGCGCAAGTCTTGCCTGCTTTGTTTTATAACCATTTTGGGTATTTTAAAAAAAGTGTATTGTTTTATGCCTACTTCTCTACCCCATTTTTTGACTCGAATAAAGTTATGCAAAATAAACAGCTTGCCTACCATTTTTTAATATTAATAGTGGGATAAAATTAAAAAATATTAGTTAAAATAGGCAGGCAAGATGCTTAAATTGTACCATATAACTTGCCTACCACTTCCTGTTAAAACTTAAGAAACGCTTTCGTTATCAGTCTATTTATTGGGCAATCAAATATGATATTTAACATTTTTAGGCTATATTTGCGTCATGCTAACCATCAATCAAACCTACAAACACACCTTTTGTTATACGCAAGCTCAAGTAGCGGCTTTTGCAGAGGTAACGGGCGACCACAATCCTGTACATACTGATGCGGAATATGCCGCTACCACCACTTTCAAAAAGCCTATCATGCATGGCTTTTTGAGTGGGAGTGTGTTTTCTAAAGTATTTGGCACCTTATTTCCTGGTGAAGGGACTATCTACCTACGCCAAGTGATGGAATTTTTACGCCCAATGTATGTGGAGGTAACTTATGAAGCGGTCTTTACTATCAAAGAAATTAACGCCGAAAAACACCGCGCTATAGTAGAAACTGTCATTTATGACACCTCTACACAAAAAGCTTGCCTGCGTGGAGAGGCTGAAGTAATGAACGACCGCGAGCTATAAGTTCAGGCTAATTGCGAAAGTTTATTTATGCCGCTTTCAGTTTCCCAAACTTAGAGGTTTCATATTTTTCTTTGATATAAGGAAGGTCAATAAACACTTTGGGTTTGGGATTGGAAGGCAAGTCGAACATTAAATCTGTCATCAGGGTTTCACAAACTGCCCTCAAGCCTCTTGCGCCTAATTTGGTCTGAAGTGTTTTATCGACGATATAGTTCAAGGCATCTTCTGTAAAAACCAATTCAGTGCCTTCCATGTGCATAAGTTTTTGATATTGTTTGGTCAGGGCATTTTTTGGCTCGGTAAGAATACGATAAATAGTCTGTCGGTCGAGCGGCTGCAAAGCTGTAATGAGCGGTAGCCTACCAATGAGTTCAGGAATCAGCCCAAACGCTTTAAGGTCTTGTGGTGTAATGTATTGCAAAGGACTTATGACCTCATGGGGTGTTTCATCAAAATTGCTTTGAAAGCCAACCGTTTTTTGTTGCAATCGATTTGAGATAATACGCTGTATACCATCAAACGAGCCGCCACAAATAAACAAAATATTATCAGTGCGAATAGATACCAGTTTTTGTTCAGGGTGTTTGCGCCCTCCTTGTGGTGGGATATTGACTATGCTGCCTTCGAGCATCTTAAGCAAGGCTTGTTGCACACCCTCGCCTCCCACATCACGTGTAATAGAGGGATTATCAGAACGTCTTGATATTTTGTCTATTTCATCTATATACACGATACCACGCTCTGCTAATGCTACCTCATAATCTGCGGCTTGAAGGAGTGCAGTAAGAACATTTTCCACGTCCTCGCCTACATAACCAGCTTCGGTAAGTACAGTAGCATCTGCTATAGCAAAAGGTACTTGTAAAATTTTAGCAATCGTTTTGGCTAAGTAGGTCTTGCCTGTGCCTGTTTCGCCTACCAATAAAATATTAGACTTTTCAATCAGTACGCCATCTTGGTCATCTTGTTGGTTAAGGCGTTTGTAGTGGTTATAAACAGCTACAGATAGCACTCGTTTTGCTTCTTCTTGCCCTACTACATATTGGTCAAGAAACTCCTTCATTTCTACAGGTTTGATGAGTGTGAGTGTAGGGGTTTCAGCAGAAGCAGGTTTTTTCGTATTTGTTTCTTTTTGCAAAATATGATGCGCTTGCTCAATGCAGACATCGCATATATGAGCCTCTCCACCTGAAACAAGTAAGTCAGTGTCTTTTTTGGCTCTTCCACAAAATGAGCAAACGGGCTGGGGCATAAGTGAGACGGTAAGGTGGTCTTTCATTTTTCAAAAATCCTACTGTGTTATTTTGCGGGTTTTCTTTTTGAGTTGTATCTGCTACTCGAAAAGAAAACCCACATTATTTTAAGTGATAGGTAATTATTGGTAGGGGACTTCGACTATTACCAAAGTTACAAAACCTCGCAGTGGTCGAAAACCCTGCAGATGGTTGAAGTACACCATCATTATCACTGAAAATAATACAGAAGAAAAAAATTAATGCAATTTAAAAGTAATAGGCAATACAGTAGTACTTGGTATAGTTTGCCCACGCAACATGGAAGGCTTCCAAGCAGGCATGGAACGGATTATCCGCAAAGCTTCTTCATTTAAGTACGTAATACTATTGATAACTTGTGCCTCTTTGATACTTCCGTCTATATCAACCAAAAATTTTACAGATATTTTGCCTTCTACGTGTGCCTGTTGTGCTTCACGTGGATATTTGATAGTTTTATTTAGGAATTTAGCTAATTCAGTCATACCTTGTGTGTATGTAGGCAAGGTGTGGTATTCAGCCTCTGTATAGCTGTATATTTTGCCTGCGGCATCGTGGCTGTGTCCTTGTATGAGCTTGCCTGTGAGCCATTGTTCTTGAAAGTACATTTTGCCATCATCATAATAGCCTATCCACGCTCCATCTTTTTGGTAATTTTTAAAATTGCCTTTTTCCGTAATCGTTTCTGTTTCATTTATAAATTCATAAAAACCTGTGCCACTTTTCATGAGTTGTTTACCATTTCTGTCCCAATAATTTTCTATTTTGAGCGCGCCTTTGTTACTATAGGTTTCGTCTTTTTGTTTTTGGTGATTGTCGTACCACGACTCCCACAGTCCTAAGCGGTTATCTGCCTCGTACAATCCTTTTGTGGCAAGATTTCCATTAGCATGATAGGAAGAGTAGTAGCCATCTCGTAACCCATCTACATAACCCATTTCGCTATATATGGACGCATTGATGCGGTAAATACGTACTTTTCCTTGCAAACGTTTTAAGTCATCACGTTTACATATACGATAATAAACAGCCTTTTCCTCTGTGGTGGGACTGTGATGCTTGTCTAAAAATTCTTTTTCTTGCGCAGGTAAGAATGCAGCGAAAGAAAAAATAGTGAGAATAAAAGTAGTTAAAGAGTACATGACGCACACGGTTTAGAGATACCAAAAATAGCGTATGGGTAGCATTGCTAGTGCAAATTAGTTAAATATAGTTGAGAACATATTTAGCTATTATAACGGAAATAATATCTGAATAATAAAAAATTAGGTTTTTTTTTGCAATATTGCACAATATTATTACATTCTCCAAACATTGGAAAAAATATGTCAAATCTAACCATGCATGGTACTACTGTAGTAGCCGTGCGTCATAACGGACAAGTAGCTATTGGAGCTGACGGACAAGCCACTATGGGCAACACGGTAGCCAAAAACAATATAAAAAAAGTGCGCAGGCTATCAATGGGTAAAATTATAGTTGGCTTTGCTGGCTCTACTGCTGATGCTTTTACGCTTTTAGAACGTTTTGAGGAAAAACTTAACGCACACGGGCAAAACATGAAACGCGCTGCGATAGAACTTGCTAAAGATTGGCGTACAGACCGCTATCTTCGCCGCTTAGAGGCTATGCTCATCACGGTAAATAAAGATGAAATTTTAGTTATATCGGGAACAGGCGATGTATTGGAGCCTGACAGCGATGTTACGGCTATTGGTTCAGGAAGTATGTTTGCACAATCTGCCGCACTTGCGTTAAAAAAACACGCTCCGCACCTTACAGCTGAAGAAATGGTAACTGAAAGCCTGCACATAGCGGCTGATATATGTATTTATACTAACCACAATCTTGTAATAGAAGTGGCGGGTTAGTAAAATTTAAAAAGCATCATAGACTTCTTGCGAAAATACCTTAGGAACGTATAAAAAATAACTTCACACTTTTAGCCACGCTGTAAGCGTCTGTTATTGGACTTTTGCGTGATGTGG
>JAYTNK010000306.1:0-8133 GCA_043748375.1 Cytophagales bacterium | reverse complement strand
GTGTACTTACTGCCAAGTTAATACCTGTCAAACTACCTGCGGCTGTACCATTGGTATAAATCAAGGAATGTATGGTATTGCCTGAAACTTCTATAGCATTTGTAGTGCTTGTAGTGCTTATGTTGATTCCCTCTAAGATATTGCCAGTAGCAGAGGTAGCGGTAGTGAGTGTATGTATGGTATTGTTTTTGAAGCGCAAAAATTGGGTAGGAAGCCCTGCACTATTTGCCACAAACGCAATGCCTCTTACAGTTCCACTTGTGCTCGTATTGCTACAAGTTAAATTGGCTATAGTGTTATTTTCTGCAATACAGTTTCCACCTACTGTTGAAAAAAAGATGCCTGTCGTGGAGAAATTACCACTTGTCAGGATACTATTCGCGGTACTGTTGTGTCCTATGGTGTTGTTTTGGATAGTTGTGGTAGCTAAAGTCCCAAAAATAGTAATACCTGTATTAGCACCTGTAGTAGTGATATTTTGAATGGTATTGCTTGTAATGAGCGTAGGGTTCGTATCGGCTATAGTAAGGCTTATGCCTATAAAATTATTAGCTGTTTTTGTCCAAGCAGAGCCGCCACACGAAGAAGCCTGTCCTCCAAAAAAGTTGCCACTAATTGTATGTCCACTACTTGTTCTTTGGGTAGTGCCTATAGAGATACAAGTTTGATTAGCTGCTGCGACTGTAACCGAGTTGTAATAAAAGCTATTGTTCGTAAAATTACATCCATCGGCGGCATTGCCAAGTAAAATGCCAACTTGTGAAAAGTTGTAAATGTTACAGTTCTGCACAGTCAGCAGGTCGCCATTGCGATTGGTTGTAGCAAGACCGTGGGTGCGAAAAGCATTGAAAGGAATGCTTCCTGTGCTTTCTTTGATGTCGGCACTTATCACAGTGAGGCTGTTCGGAATATTAGAGCCATTTGCGCCCAATAAGATAGTGCCCAAATTGGTACTTGTGCCTGAACCTTCTACGAACACATTGCGAACAGTATTCAGCAACGCCCCATTGCTGAAGGCGAGTGTGCTTGCGGTACCGCCTGCGTTGGTGTTGCGGAAAGTAAGGAACTGCCCTGCGCCTGCAAACCTGCCGTCTATCGTAACGCGGTCTGCCCCTACGAAGTCAAACAAACTGCCTGCAAAATTAGCTGACAAAGTGCGCATAGTAGCCGCATTAGGCGAGATGGTAAGCGTGTAATTGCTCAAAGCGGGTGTTTCTGTCCATTGAAACAACCGATAAACGCCTGTTTCGGTTATGTTACCATTGATGGTAACGGTCAGATTGCCCCCCAAACCTTGTGTATTGATGGCAGAAAACAAGCCTCCCACGCCTGTCAGGGTAGGGAAGTCGCAACCTGTACAGACCGTTTTAGTGCCTGATAGTTGGGCGAAGGCTGTTTGTGGGCTGAAAAGCCAAAGCAAACAGAGCATTTGTAGGAGGACTTGCCTGCCTATGGAGAGGTATGAGTTTTTCATAATAAGGGATAGAAAAAAATGGATTAGCGAATTTTTCTTGTTATTTTCCACGTCAAAGCTATGTATAAAAAGAATACGTCTGTAAAAAATGAGATGAGCAGCACTTTTCGCGAGATGAACAGTACTGTGCCTTGACAAAAAAATGAGGGCTTGGTTTTTAGGGCTAAACCCCAAATCCTACACCCTAAAAACTAACCCCCAAAAACTTGCTGGTGGTTGTTTTTTTTGTATCTTTGCAAACAAGGTTGTTCTGGTAATCTTGGTATCTACAGTGTATTTCCTCACCTCTAAAAATATTCAGTATGGAAGTTTCCACTCAAATAGTTTCAACATGGTTTGATGACATCATACAGGTACAACAAACCATTGAACTAAGTAGCCAAAAAATTAAAGATAGGACAGAAGAAATTACTTCTTATCTTGCCACCTTCTTAACAGATTGGCAACCTACCTTCAATGAGAAAGCAGTTTATTTGATGCCTGAAACCAAAGATGCATGGCACGTATGGTTTGTAGCTTTTGAAAACGGCAAGTGGAAATTCAAAGAAGCACCAAACGAATACCCATCCAACCACTATTATTACCACTCCAAAACACCTACAGACACATATTCAAGGAAAGATTTTGTTATCTTGCCTCTCGATTTATTTGAAAAACTGAGTAAAGTATGTGAGATTTCTGTTTGGGAAGACAGGTATCTTAAAAAATGACCTTCAGATAAGTCAACAAAGACTTGTGTTTTTGTAGTAAAATAAGGCTATCCAAGTTAAAATTTACGCGTTCCTAAAGTCTAAAAACAAAACAAAACAATAAAAAAAATGAAAATATTGGTTGTAGAAGATGAACCCCTTTTCGCAGACGCAATTTTGATGATGCTCGATGAATTGAGTTATGAAAACGTCAAAATTACTGACAATGCCACTGATGCCTTGCAACTTTTTGTATCTTTTGAACCTGATGTAGTCCTGATGGACATTAAAATAAAAGGCGAGAAAGATGGTATTGCAGTTGCCGATAGCATCAGCCAAGCCAAAAAGCCAAGCCCTGTCATATTTATGACCTCGATGGACGATAAAAATACTTTTGAGCGGGCAAAACAAACCAATCCGATAGCCTATCTTATCAAACCTTTTGACGAAGGGACTTTGGAAAGAAGCATCGAGTTGGCTGTTTACAAACATTACAAAGCTACGTGGGATACTGACCTTTTTACGGATTGGCAGCAAGATATATTGATTGATGATAGCATATTTGTGAAAGTTGGCGGCAGGTTAGAGCGCATTTATATTCGCGATATTGTGCATCTAAGAGCCGAAACAAAATACGTGGAGTTGTATGTGAAAAACCAAAAAATCTTGTTGCGTATGTCGCTCAATGAACTGACACGCAAATTGCCAGTGCAATATTTTGTGCGCATCAGGCGCAATCAAATCATTAATACACAATTCATAGCCAACATTGACCTCGACAATGACCTCATTTTTTTGCTCACAGGCGAGCAGGTGAATATAGGGCGAAGTTATCGAGATGAGTTATTGGATAGGTTGAAGATTGTCCATTGAAAACACAAGTCGAAAGACCGTACCCACGCCTTCAGTGCTTTGAACTTCTATCACTATGCCCATTTGTTGCGCCAATTCATAGCAAAGTTGCAAACCAATGCCGACTCCCTTCTCGCCTCGCACACCTATAGAAGTCTGTAGTTGTAGTTTTGGGGAAAGCGGTTGCAACTTTTCCACACTCATACCTACACCTGTATCGCTTACCGACAGTATGCCTTGCCTGCCCTGCGCTTGGTAGGCAAGGCAGATATTGCCACTTTCAGGCGTAAATTTCAGCGCATTGCTTATCAAATTGCGCAAAATAGTCTGCAAACTTTGGGAATCAGTGTATATGATGTCTGCCTTGCCTACCTCATTTGTGAGCGTTATCTGCTGGCTTTCAGCCATCCATCTAAAATGTTCGAGGGTATGCTCTATGGCTTCGTGCAAAACAATGTTTTGTGGTTGCAACGCTAACATATTTTTTTGCACAATAGCCCATTGCAAAAGATTGTTCAACAAACTATTGATGTGGTTCGTGGCATTTTCTATTTTCTGCCCCAACGCTTGCAATTTTTCAGGCTCATTTTTACGGATAAAGTACTGTATTTGCTTGTTCAAACTTTGAAACGCGACCATAGGGCTTCGCAAGTCGTGGGCGATGATAGAAAAAAGCTGGTCTTTTGTTTTGTTGGCACTGTCCAATAATTCGGCTTGAGTCGTGATTTCCTCTTTTTGCTGTAATATTTCTGTATTTTTGTAGGTAAGCAATTTGTTTGCTTTTTGCTTTTGCCTGTTGTTTCGTCCAATCAAAAACAAGACAATACCCAATGCCAACAAGCTCGCCACAAGCCCAAAAATCCAGCCACGTTGTATAGCCAAATCCTGTAGGGATTGTTTGGCTTCGAGTTCTTTACGCACCTTTTCAGCCTGAAAAAGTTTGTTTTGTTGCAGACTTGCCTGTTTTTGTTTGGCTATTGCCAAGGCTTTGACTTCGTTTTCAGTGAGCAACAGTTTGTTTTCTTGCTCGGATTGGGAGGCAAGGAGCGTTTGCTTTTCAGTTTCGGAAACAAGCCTTTTGTTTTCTAATTCTTGGATTATTTGGGTTTGTGCAAACTCTCTTTCTTTTTTCTGAAACTCATACTTTGCCTCTATCTTGCCTATTTCGCGGTTGTTCACATCAACGTTCAAACTGTCTGCTATCGCTATGTACTTTGCTTGGTAGGCAAGGGCTTTTTCAGACTCGCCTCTTTTGATGTAAATTTTGGTAAATAGTTCGTATAACCTTTTTCTATCCATCCTTTTATTCGTTTTGACATTCATTTGCAACGCCTCTTCTGCCAATTCGAGGGCTTTTTCTGTATTGCCTTCCTCTAAAGACAAAGTGGAAAGTGTGTATAGTGCCACTGTGCCATTGTATAAATCGTTCAATTTTTTGCAAAATACGAGGCTTTTTTCATAATTCACTTTAGCACTGTCGTTTTGTTTGAGTCCACGAAAAGCATCGCCCAAATATTGATATAAAGCAGAAAGATTGGGTTGGTATTTAAGGCCTGGATTGTTGCCTATGATGCGAATACATTTTTGAGAAAGAGAGATAAGAGCGTTGTCTTGTTTTTTTCTTTCTAGTACAGTCGCATAGCCCAATGCCCCAAATACTTCGTCTATAGTATTGGCAAAATAGGTTTTAGCAAAATTATAGCCTTCTTCATAATATCCATAGGCACGTTCAAGTTCGCCCATTTCTTTCAATATATCGCCCATTATCCGCAACGTATTGTGGTATTTGAGTTTCTTTTTGTCCGCCTCGTTCATCTGACTTTGCAGGCTATAGGCTTCCGAAACATAGGAATAGGCTTCTGTATATCGCCCCAAAATTTCCAAACCGCCTGCGCAATTTCGGAGTAACTGTGATAGTTTTTGGGTTGCCTTGCCTGCCCTGAACAGTTCTATAGCCTTTTTGTAGCAGGGAATAGCTTGCTCCATTCTATTGTTCGAAACGTGGTGTATGGCAAAATAAGCCTCGGCAGTTGCTTCTAATTCCAAGAATTGGTTTTGCTGTGCTATTTGTTTTGCCTCTTTTAAGATGACCAATGCTGTATCTTTTCTTATGTCCACGTACTCAAAAGCTAAATCAAGCAGGGTTAGTGTATAAACCTTGCTTTTTTTATAGTCCATGTGCATTTTAGGAAACAATAACACTGCCTTGTTCAAACTGTCTATGGTTTTGTTTTGGGCAAAAGCAGGAAGGTAATATCCTACTAAAAAAATAAGCAACACAAATCGTTTCATAAAAGCAAAGATAGCGTTTTCCGTTGAATAGTTCTACTGTGAGCAGTTAGCAGTCATTGGAAACTACTCTCTGCTAACTGTGGGTGCTTAAATTGCTATATAATTTGGACTATTTTTAGTTTGAATAAAATAAAAAAAGGTTTTTTAAACGTTTGCAAAATATTAACACGAAAAATCAAATGAGTAGGCAACGTTTTAACAAGTCTTGAGGTCTTTATCATGTATCTAAGCTAAACCTCCAAAATATTTAAAGCCATGCAAAACAGCATTTTTGACAAAAAGTACCTTGGTGATTCTGGTTACTCTACAGGTTGGAGTGTCGCCATGCAGAATTTCACCGAAATTCAAACAGAAGAAAGTAAAAAAAGCAAGAAATGGAAACACCATATCCGCGATTGGTGGAAAGGAGTTAAATAAAAAGAGGTTCTTCAAAAGTTATGGCGGGATTTATCAAAACTTCTTGCGTAGCCATTCTGTAAGAATCCCTTGTTAGTGCTAAAGGAACAAACGGATGCTTACAGCATGGCTAATTCTCGGCATACTTCCGTAATAACTTTCGAAGAGCCTAAAAAGACAAACTGAAAAACAGTATTTGGCAAAAGCCGCCAAATACTGTTTTTCAAGTTCCTTTTTTATTAAGCATGGAATTTTGCTTTCAGCTCATCATCGAGTTTATCCGCCCAAAATTCAAGGTCGGCTATGCACGTAACCATTTCGTCATAATCAATACCACGTATGTCGCGCTCGTAAGTAGCATACACCCAATTGCTATTGGGCATTACGGTTATTTTCATACCCAAATTGCCATCATTCAATTCCAATAAATGGCGGTAAAAGGGGAGCTGGTTTTCCTTGGGGATTTCAAGCAAGGGCGAAAATATGCGCAAATACTCGCGCATACTTCCGTTGCTGAAATTAATAGTTTCGATATAGACTTGGATATTGGCAGAGCCTATTTTCCAGTTCCAAGCGTTTTTCGCCTCATTGAACACTTGTTCGCGTGTAAGCCCTACCGATTCGGTATAGCGGTGCACCATTTGTGCCACTGCCGTTTTTAATTCAGACATAAAAAAGTAAATGTTTGATTGTTAAACAATATGATTGCAACAAAGATACATCTTAATTTGTAGGTTTCTAAAATTCTTTTATTTTTTAAAAATTTTAAACGCCTAATATTCCACTAAATGAGGCTTGCTAAACGCTCTTAAACAAAATTTAATTTTGTTTAAGAGCGTTTTAGGTGGGTAGGCAAGTTTAATTCAAAATATTTAAAGATATTGTATGATAGAATGATTTGAAATGCCTAATTTTGCAAAAAAAATGTTTTATGAAAATGAAACCCTTTCGCGCTTGGCATTACAACGCATTTTTAAAAGCGCAGCTAACTGAGCTTACCGCGCCTTTGAGTGAAACTAACTTACAACAAAAACAAGCACATTTTTATCAACAACCTTTCCACTATTTTCATATTTCTGCTCCTATAGATGTGCCTCCTTACGATAATCCACGAAGACGCACACAGAATTGGAAACTTGACAAGGTGATTGAGCAAGATAAGTTTCCCGCTATTTATGCGTATTCGCAAACATTCACTTTGCACAAAGACAATACTATTTATACGCAAATAGGGGTTATATGTTTAATAGAATCTACTGAATATGAACAAAAGACAGTGCTTCCGCACGAAAATACCATTCCTAAAGCCGTAAAGCATCGGCAGGAATTGCTTGATGCTACGCGCTTGCACACCGTCCCTACGCATTTGCTTTATACAGACGAGGCGAAAACATTGGATATATATTTAGAAGAAGCATTGGCACATACTACCTACGAAGTGTGTGATAAAAACGATACTATTCATCGTATCGCGCCCATTCACGACCGGAAAATACAGGCTTTGTTTATCGCACAATTAGCGGATAAACAAGCTCTTATCGCTGATGGACACCATCGCTATGAAAGCTCGGTAGCCTATCGTAAACAGTACGAAGGCGAGCCAATAAGTGAGGACTTTGGCTATCATTTGGCATGGCTTACCAATACTGCGAGCAATAATATTGGCATCTTGCCTACCCACCGATTAGCAAAAAACCTACCTAATTTTGAAGAAAAAGCTTTTTTAGAAGTATTGGCGCAAGATTTTGACATCTTGCCTACCATACGCAATGAGGAGCGCGGACTCGCCCCTACCGAGAATTTGTGGACGTTTTTACTTATTTTGCCTGAAGCTGATTATATATTAACGTTAAAGCCTACTGCTTTTGATAACTTTAAGCAAGACTTGCCTGATGCCGTAAAACGGCTTGATTTGAGCGTAATGCACCATTTTATTTTTGAAAAGCAGTTTGATTTGCGAGGAGAAAGGCAGTTTGAGTTTTTGGATTATACGCAATATGTATCGCAAGCCTATAAAGAGGTGCAACAAGGAACGGCAAATTTTGCTTTGCTGACACGGCGTATTACGATTGCAGAAATAGACGCTGTATGCCAAGCGGGTCATAAAATGCCTGCAAAAGCTACCTACTTCTTTCCTAAAGTGCTGGGAGGGCTGGTTTTTGCTGAAGCGTAAAGTTTTTTGCGAAAACAATCTTCTTTTTCAAAAAACAAGTGTTTTCGCAAGGACGCTATTAAAGACCACGCATTTTGTCTAATAGGTTATTGAGTATAGTACATTCTTCTGTTTGTAGGTTAAGGGCTGTGTAAGCTTCTTCATGCGCAAATAGTGTATCTATTTGGGCAAGTATTTGCAATCCTTCAGTTGTAATAATAATTTCCAGTTCTCGTTTGTCTTCGTGAGATTGTGTGCGTTGTATGAGGTGCTTGCCT
>JAYTNK010000305.1:0-2360 GCA_043748375.1 Cytophagales bacterium | reverse complement strand
TCGCCTGTTTCTTTTGCCTTATCCTCAAATTTTTGAAAGTACGCGTCAAATTTGTCAAACGCACTGTTTGACTTCGGTTCATACTTATATTTATATTTTTGGTAAGTTTGCGAGGCATCTTGTCCATATTCGCGGTGCGCTTGGCGAAACTTAACCTTTTCTTCGGGGCTTAATCCGAGGTCGTTCATCATTGTTTCGAGGTCAATATCCTGCTTGCCTGCCAAGTTATAGTTGCCAAGTAGTCGTTTTATGGTTGGGTCTTCCGAGATTGCCTGAAAAATCTCCAAGAGCATTTTCGTTATCATAATACATCTGATTAAGAAGCCAAAGTTATGTAAAAAAAAGATAAAAGCAAAAGTATAGGACTGAATTATTTCGCGCTCAAATCTTATGCGTTTTCTTTTTGAGTAACAAATGCCACTCAAAAATGGCAAAACTGCTAATTTGCTACTCAAAAAGAAAACAAGCAATAGCCTGCATAACGTGCATTATTTTTTTGAAGAAGCTGAAAAAACCAGAAAATATGTATATTTGTATCTCAAAATATGCTTAAGAATAAAAACCAAATAAATCAGTCGTTTTATATGTACAAAACACTGACTGTAAGCATTTTGTAATCTATAAATAATAGACTTCTTGCGAAAGTGCCTTTCCCCTCTCTCAAAATGGAGAGAGGGCAGGGTGTGAGGCTTTAAAAAAGACTTTCGCAAGAAGTCTAATAAAAAAACGTAACAATCTCTTTTCTTACTTATGGAAAATCTGCAAGACTCGCTCAAATATCGCCAATGGCGACAAACTTTAGAGGCGAACCAAATCCAACTGCATAGCATGGAGGAGCTTTCGGTTACGCGTAAACCGAATGGCGAAATCCTTTTTGCTAAATTGAGGGTACACGCAACCAATGCACAAGGCGAAAAACTTTTGCCTATTGTGTTATTGCGCGGGCATTTTGTGTCAGTGGTTACGTGTTTTACCAGTGCTGAAACAGGCAAGCAATACCTCCTGCTTGTAAAACAACACCGCATAGCCAATGGCGCAGTGTCTTACGAACACCCCGCAGGTATGTGCGATAGCGAAAAGAACCCGCTTGCTGTAGCCGTAAAAGAAGTAAAAGAAGAAACAGGTTTGGAAATAACCGCTTCGCAACTCGTACAACTCAATGAGGAAATATTATTTACTTCCGCAGGTTTGCTCGATGAGGGTGGGTATTTGTTTTATTGTGAACTTACCTTGCCTGATGCTGAAATTGACACCTTTCGCGATACCAAACAAGGCGCGGTAGGCGAGAACGAACACATCAATACGTGTGTCTGCCCTATTGATGAGGCACTCCCTTTGATGAATAGTGTAGTTTCACAACTAAACTTGCTTTTGTATTGGAGAGCGAAAGCAAAATAATTTTTATAGTTTTGAATAGTAAGATATTGGCTATCAATATTTTACTATTCAAAATTACAATTTTTTTAAATAAGAGTCAGTTTTCTGACGCGCACTCTGAGCGTCGCCACCCACCAAGCAAGCAATGTCCAGCCTATAATAGCAGGGTAAAATACAAGACGCATATTGCTGTCCAAATCGTAGGAGTTAAAGCCTGGGTTTCCACCATTGCCAGGGTGCATACTGCTGTACAAACGCGGAATGATGAACAACAAAGGTATCAACATAGCATAGGCAAAAACATTGTAAACGCCACTAATAGTAGCGCGTTGTTGCTCATCTTTGAGCGAGCTACGCAAAACACTATATGCTAAATAAATTAGCAACGCTATGCCCGACATATTTTGCTTCACATCGCCATGCCAATATTCGCCCCACGTAAATTTTGCCCACAACATCCCCGTAACAAGCCCTAAAACGCCATACAAAACGCCTACATTCGCGCATTCAACTGCGTACAAATCATCTATTGGGTTGCGCGTACGCAAGTTGCGGATAGCAAAAACAACTGATACCAATAAAATGATTATCATGCCAAACCACATCGGTACATGAAAGTATAAGTTACGAATACTCTCATTGGTGATAGGTAGGCGAGGCACTTGTCCTAAAAAACCCATGAATAGGGTGTAAAACAACAAAAAAATCGTTAAAATTTTCCACCAATTTTTCATGTCGCAAAGATACCTTGCAAGTTTGTAAAAAAGGCATAATTATAAAAATCTATAGCTTTTTTATACAAAAAAGTGTGCGTTTTCTTTTTGAGGAGCAAATCAACTGTTTCCTACAAGTCTAATAAAAATCCTTCTGTATTATTTTTAGTGATAGCGCATTTGTCATGCCGAACGTAGTGAAGCATCTCGTTGTTGAATGACGATTTGTGAACGAAAAATGAGATTTTTCGCTTCGCTCAAAATGACAAA
>JAYTNK010000304.1:0-14462 GCA_043748375.1 Cytophagales bacterium | reverse complement strand
CTTGCATTTTTTCCGCAAATACAAAAGGCGGTAAGTGCATATATAAATAATAAAGGTTCTTCGAAAGTTATTACGGGATAGCCATGCTGTAAGCGTCTGTTATACACTTTATCACCCCGCAAAAGCTTGAAAAACAGATTCTTACAGAATGACTGCTCATATATTTTGGTAGCTTCCGCTATAACTTTCTAAGAACCATAATAAATCAAATAATAACCGTTTATAGGAAGCATAAATTAAATAAAGTGATGGTTTATATTCCACACTGTTGGTAGGCAAGTTGCCAACTTGCCTACCAAAACCACACATGGGCAGGCAAGTTGCAACATTTTTGCCTTTTCATTCGTTACCTAAAAAGATAGAAAAATTGGCAGTTTGAAAATATTAAAAAATACATTTCTAAATTTAAAAAATAGCAGGGCTATCCTTTTGCTATGGGTACTTGCCTAAGTACCATATCTATGATGTGGGCTTGTGTAATGCCTTCTGCTTCGGCTTCATAGTTCAGCATAATGCGATGATTGAACACATCTTTAGCGATTTCTTTGATGTCTTCTGGCAAAACATAATTCCGTTCATCAAGGAAGGCAAGAGCTTTCGCGCCCAAATTTAAGTCAATACAAGCACGTGTAGAAACGCCATATTGAATAAAACGCGCTTCATTTTTTAGGTTATAATCTTGTGGTGAGCGCGTAGCTGTTACCAATTCAATCATATAACGCTCTAATGATTCCGAAACCGTAACCTTGTTTATCTCGTTCCTGATAGCGAAAATATCTTGTTTAGAAAGCACAGGGCGTATATCGGGCTTGTAGTGGATATTGGTCATACGGCGCATAACCTCTAATTCCTCCTCTTTTTGTAGATAAGATACATGGATTTTCATCATAAATCTATCTACTTGGGCTTCAGGCAAGGGGTACGTACCCTCATGTTCTACAGGGTTTTGGGTAGCAAGTACAAGGAAAGGTTTATCTAACTCGAAGGTTGTTTCGCCTATGGTAACTTGTTTTTCTTGCATTGCCTCTAAAAGAGCAGATTGCACTTTAGCAGGCGCGCGGTTTATCTCATCAGCCAAAATAAGATTGGCAAAAATAGGTCCTTTTTTAACCTCAAAGTCGCCTTCTTTTTGGTTATAAATCATTGTGCCTATTAAATCGGCTGGCAATAAGTCAGGTGTAAATTGCAAACGTTGAAACTTCAAGTTTAACACCCGCGAAAGTGTGCGCACAGTAAGTGTTTTTGCCAAACCTGGTACACCTTCAAGGAGAATATGCCCGTTGGTAAATAGCCCGATAAGCAAACGACTTAACATGTGGTTTTGTCCTACTACCAGCTTGCCTAATTCGCGCAAAGCGCGTTTTATTTTTTTGTGGTAGTCTATTTTATCCATTTCTTCCATAAATTTGTTTTTTTCAAAAAAAGATACTAACTTGGTATCGGTTAAGTAAATGTGAGAAGTTATTTTATTGTAATATTTAGTTAAGTAAACCCTTGTAAATCAAAATACTATATGTTCTGGTTATATGTTACGGCTTTTACAGTTATTTTTTTTGTTATCGTTTTGGTATTGTTGCGTGCATTACATAAGCGGAACTTGCCTCCGAATGATGATGGTGGCTTTCCTCCTGAAGAGAACTTGCCTGTGATTGATTTGCCACCCTCTTGTACATTGGAGGACTATTTAGTAGATAGGTGGCATCAAGAAGCTAAAAATATACGCATTAGGTAAGGATTTTTTCAACAAAATACATGGCTATTTTGCCTTTGCTTTTTGCTTCTATTTCGCCTCTATGTGTGCATTGGAAGCTGTCTTTTACCAATGCATAAGTAGCTTCTGAAATATTGACCTTGCCTACCTCGCCACTACTTTCCATACGGGAGGCAAGGTTTACGGTGTCGCCCCATATATCATAGGCAAATTTGTTCTTGCCTATCACGCCTGCTATTACTTCACCTGAGTGGATTCCTATACGCAATTCCCAACTTTCTTGTCCTTTTTCCTCTTTTGCTTTTGCCCATTCCGTCATCCATGTTTGCATAGCCAAACCTGCTTGTACTGCGTCAAAGGCATTGGTTTTATTGTTGGTAGGCAAGCCTCCTACACACATATATGAGTCGCCAATCGTCTTAATTTTCTCTAAGTTATATTTTTCGCAAATCTCATCAAACGCCAAAAAACAAGTGTCTAATGCTTCAATGACTTGATTAGGAGTTAGTTTTTCTGCCATTTTGGTAAATCCTTTGAAGTCTGTAAAAAGAACACTTACAAGTTCGTAATATTTTGGGGTGGCTTGTCCCGTTTCTTTGAGTTCTTGAGCTGTGGCTTCAGGTAAAATGTTTAACAATAAACTATCTGATTTCTGGCGTTCTACATTTACAAGTTGTAGCGTTTTGTTGAGTTGTTTATTTTGCTCTTCTATTTTGTTTTGGTAAATATTCACCTCTCGATGCACAAATAAATAAACTACGCCACCCACCAATACAGAAAACAAAAGTCCGAAATAAAATAGGTTTTGACTATGTTTTTGAGCATATTCGGCGATACTATTTTTGTTTTGATGCACCAATATATGCAGTCCTGACTTGTGCCTTATTTTTACGATAACATCTGTAGTAGTTTGGTCAGGGGCTTGGAATAAGCCGATGAACAAATCCTTACGTGTGTCGTTAAATGGCAATGTTTTGTCTGCCAAATTTGCAAAACGTGTAGAAGTATTAAAATTTACTTTGCCTCGTTCTTCTTTTTTTAGTTTGGGAAAAGCCACTAAATCGCCATTGTCTTTTACAGCACAAACAAAGCCTTTATTGGGTAATTCAATCAAATCACACGTGTTTTGGAAGGAGTTAATTACCCCCTCAGAATCTTCTTCAAAATCTTTACCATGCATTTTTTGCAAAAGCGATAAAATAGACTCCCCTATTACTTTGTTGTCTTTAATAGCCTGTTCGAGTAGGGCACGATAAATGTAGGTCTGCGCTAACCAAGAAAAACCCAAAAAGAGTAAAATACATAATATAGTAATACCCAAGGAGAGCAAAATAGAAAAGCGGTTTTTCATGAATAAAATGTTTTTAGATAAGTATTTTAAGTCGTTCTATTTCTTTTTCTATTTCCTGAATAACCGTTTGGTTGGCTATTTCACCATCTAAGCTATACACAATAAAGACTTTTCCGCCAAACTCTGCTTCATGCACTGCAGTTACAGACTTTAGAATATGCTTTGGTTTTTAAGTATTTGATAATCAAGTATTTAAATTGCAAGAGCGTTACGAAAAATAAAACTATTAGATTTTTTTTATTTTATTACTTCAGTCATCTAAACCTAAAGAAGCGCAAAAAATTGTATTTTTCTATGACAAACTGATTATCAATCACTTAATACGCTAAGTCTTATTTTACATCTTTGTAAGTCAAATCATAAATAAGAGGCAAAGATACATAAAAAAAAATATATTAGCTTTTTTAGAAAGTTAAGTGTGTAATATATGTTGGCTGTTTTTTTGTAAAGTGCTGTATATGAAGTATTTGATTTTTTTTACAGGTGGTGAGAAAGCCCATCTTTTTTGTGAAAAAGCAAAATTAATGGCTTCGCAATAAGCCTGATAAATTATTTCAAAAATATATTTTAAAAAAGTAACTTTTTTCAAAATGTTACGTAACTTTGCAGTGTAGTACTATGTAAAACATAGTAGCTTGTTTTGTTAATTGTTTAAATAATCTTTTTATACCTTACCTTTTATGGAACCCGTACTTATCATGTTGATTATTATGTCTGTGCCTCTTTCGGCTATTATTGGCTCTTACTATCTCAAAACAGAGAAGCTGAAGTTGCAGAGTGGCGAAACGAAATCGATACCTACTGAAGAACGCCAACTTTTGAAGCAGTTGCTTGCCCAAAATCTTGAGCTAAAAGAGCGTGTCCAAAATCTTGAAACGATTGTTACAGATTTAGACCGTGCTATCGATGACCAAAAAATTATTTCAGGCAAGTTGTAGCTGTTTGTTTGGGAAGTATTAAATTTGCACACTGATTTTTATGCTTTTTTAACCCTTCCCTTATGTTTTTCCCTATTCAACAACTCCAACATTTTGTACAAGCTGTATTTGAGGCTATTGGTTGCTCGCCTGCCCATGCAGCAGAGGCGACTGATGTATTGGTAACTGCCGATTTGCGTGGCATAGATTCGCATGGCGTGGCAAGGCTTGCTGGCTATGTAAAGCAGTGGGAAATGGGTAAACTTAATCCAAAACCCGACATTAGAATTGTACACGAAACCCCCAGCACTGCTACTGTAGATGGCGACAGGGGGCTTGGGTTGGTTATAGCCCAACGCGCTATGGAAATTGCGATTGCAAAAGGCAATCAAGTTGGGACAGGCTGGGTGGCTGTCCGCAATTCAGGGCATTACGGCATTGCGGGCTACCACGCTATGAAAGCCCTTGCCTACGATATGATAGGTATCTCGACTACCCATGCGAGTAGTTTGGCTGTGCCTACCTATTCAAAAGAGAAATTATTAGGCACAAACCCCTTGGCGGTTGCAGTGCCTGCCTTGAGTTACCCGCCTTTTGTAGCTGATTTTGCCTCAACAGCGGCGGCTTATGGTAAGTTGCAAATTTTACAACGCAAAGACTTGCCTGCCCCGCTTGGCTGGGTGCAAGACGCAGAAGGTAATCCATCAACAAATCCACACGAGCCAAAACAAGGGGGAGCCTTACTGCCGCTTGGTAGCGACGAGGCGCATGGAAGCCATAAAGGATATTGTTTAGGGGCGATTGCCGATATTTTATCAGGAGTTTTATCAGGGGCAAATTTCGGCCCTTGGGTGCCACCCTTTGCCACCGCAGGCGATACGAGCGAACGCCAACCGCCTGTGGGTTTGGGTACGGGGCATTTCTTTGGTGCTATGCGCCTTGATGCTTTTCAGCCCGCCATTGAGTTCAAAAAGCGCATGGATATTTGGATAGAAACCTTCCAAAATGCTCCTGCAGTGGCAGGCAAGCGCGTACTCATACCAGGCGAACCCGAACGGATAGCCCATGAAGAACGCCTTATAACAGGTATTCCGCTCTTGGATAAGGTAGTGCAAGACCTCGAAGCTGTAGGGGCAAAATTAGGGGTGAAATTGTAAGCATGCCATGTATTTTGGTTTTTCACGAAAATCACCTACATTTGCATAGTCGTTGTGAAGATGCGAATAGCAATAACTTAAACCACCTTACCTCTATGAAAAGATTAATTGTTTGTTATGTATGCCTACTGTTTGTATGCGCTTTGCCTGCACGCGCTACTCACATAGTGGGTGGGGAAATTCAAGTACGCTATGTAAATGCGTACAATTATGATTTTATTCTGAATCTGTACTTTGACCTTATCAATGGCGTGGCAGGGGCAAAAGACCAGAGTATCCGCATTTCTATTTTTGCAAAAGGGGCAAACACCTTTATGGATAGCTTGCGTTTGCCTATAGTGTATGAACAACAAGTTGTATATAGCAACCCTGCATGCAATAATTCAGCCCTAAAAACACAGTATATTCGATATTTGCGTAATCTTACCCTAAATCCGCAAAAATATAACCATGTACAAGGTTATTATGTAATCTGGGAGCGTTGTTGCCGCAATAACGTTATCAATAATATCAATACTCCTGGTGATATGGGCATGACGTTTTATACAGAGATTCCACGTATTGCGCAAGGACAAGGCTCAACACCTTTTGTGAATTCAACGCCTGTGTTTAGCATACCCAAAGGCGATTATTTATGCGCCAATCGTCCTTTTACGCTTGAGTTTGGTGCTACTGATGCCGATGGAGATTTTTTGCAATACTCGCTTGTAACGCCATTGGCAGGTAATAGCAAGCCCAGTCCTAATTCATTGGTTATACCCGATCCTATTCCATCGCCTTACACACCTATTACGTGGCGTGTAGGCTACAATGCCAATACAGCTATTCCGCATAATCCGTCTATACCTGCAAACCAACTAAATATAGATGTTAATACGGGGACTTTGCGTGTAACACCAAGTTTTCTGGGTTTATATGTCTTATCGGTTCGGTGTGAGGAGTATCGAAGTGGCGTAAAAATAGGCGAGGTCAGACGGGATTTTCAGTTCTTGGTCGTTGATTGCCCTGTCAATAATAAGCCAGAAGTAAAACTCCAAACAGATACACAAGTTGGACAAGCTGTTTTTTATCAAGAAGGGCAAATTTTGCAACTCACACCCAATAATCTTTGCTTTGATGTTTGGGGAAAAGATAAGGACAATCCCGAAAATGTAATATTTAAAATTAATCCTATTAACTTTCAAGTGCGTAGCAACTTACTCTCGCCTGCTTCAGGTACTATATTAGGAGCGACAGATAGTCTAAAGTCGCGCTTTTGTTGGGATAAGTGCCTTTTTTCAGAAAAAGACATTGCGGGCAATTGGAAACCTTTTATATTTGATATTATCATAGCTGATGATGGTTGCCCTTCTAACTTGACTGATACCATACGCGTGCAGTTAGTGTATCCTCCAACGGCTAATGCCGCGCCTATCCTATCAAGTGATGCGCCTGTAGATGTTTCTAATACATACAATTATACACTTACACGTGAGGTTGGACAAGCTTTTGAGTTTAATGTATTGGGTATAGATGCTGATAATGACCTTATTTCACTCACTATGGAAGGGCGAGATTTTGACCCACAAGCCTTAGGTATGCAATTTGAATCAAAGAGCGGACTTGGGAATGTACAAAGCAAGTTTTTTTGGTTGAATGGTTGCGCAGGCGTAACACAACAAGATAATATATTTATATTAGACTTTATACTCAATGAGGTAAATAATTGTGAAAGACGCGAAAGGAAAATAAGTGTGAAGTTATTGTTGATAGACAAAGATGTAGATTTGGTTACTTTCTTGCCTCCCAATGCTTTTAGCCCTAATGGAGATACCAAAAATCCCACTTTTGAAATGTCAGACTTGCCCCAAGAGAATTGTCGCTATAAATTTGAGAAAATAACGGTTTATAATCGATGGGGAGGCAAGGTCTTCCAAAGCGATGACCGCAAATTTGAATGGAACGGAGGCGAATATCCTGCCGCAACCTACTTTTACACAGTTGATTTTAGGGGAAAACAGTATAAAGGCTCTATATCTATGTTGAAATAATGTCTGCTAAATAGTGGCTATTATGGGGTTTGTTGATGTAAAAACAGATTTGGCTTCCTCCAAAATATTTGGTAGCGAAGCCAAAAAACAAGCATCAATATCATTTATCAATGAGATTCTTGCCTTATCAATTACCTGAAATTAAAAGCCTTGCGTAAGTAAACATTTCTTGATAAATCTAAAAAAAAATATGTCATCATCTATTAATATTATAGGCGCGGGTTTAACAGGCTCTTTATTAGCTATTTACTTTGCCAAACGTGGGTTTTCTATTCATGTCTATGAAAAAAGGGGGGATATGCGCCAAGCCCGAGTAGAGGCAGGACGTTCTATCAACCTTGCGCTCTCCAGCAGGGGCATACGTGCACTCGAACAAGCAGGCATATCTGAAGAAGTACTAAAGTATGCTATCCAAATGCCTGGGCGTATGCTTCATGCGGTTAATGGAACGCTTACCTACGTGCCTTACGGCAAGAACGAAAGTGAACATATTAATTCTATCTCAAGAAGCGGGTTAAACATTGCCTTGCTGAATTTGGCAGAAAGCTTTCCTAACATCCACTTGCATTTTAATCATGCACTTGAGCGCGTAGATTTGGAAAAAGGTATCAGTTATCTTAAGGGCATAGGTACGAATCAAATCACTATAGAAGCCCATGCTGACCACACTTTTGGTACTGATGGCGCAGGTTCAATTATCCGACAAGCGATGGAAGTATTGCCTGACTTTCAACAAACGACTGAATTTTTAGAACATGGTTACAAGGAACTTACGATTCCTGCCTTGCCTACAGGCAAGTTCCAAATGGAACGCAATGCCTTGCATATTTGGCCTCGCGGCACCTATATGTTGATTGGTTTGCCTAACCTTGATGGTACTTTTACGTGTACGCTTTTCTTCCCCAATCATGGCGAAAATAGCTTTGAAACATTGAAGACACCTGAACAAATAGAGGCTTTTTTCAAAGAAGTCTTTCCTGATACACTTGAGTTAATGCCCGAATTATTACATGACTTTCAGCATAATCCTGTAGGAATGTTGGGAACGGTACGTTGCGCTCCTTGGAATTATGCAGGCAAGTTTTTGCTTTTGGGTGATGCTGCACATGCAATCGTGCCATTTTATGGGCAAGGTATGAACGCTTCTTTTGAGGACTGCTTAGAATTGATGGCTTGTTTGGACACTGAAACGGATTGGGAAAAAGCCTTTACTACTTTTGGAAAAGCCCGAAAAGTTAATACAGATGCTATCGCAGCACTTGCTGTAGAAAATTTTTATGAGATGCGTGATGGCACAGCGCGTCCTGATTTTTTGCGTATGCGTCAAGTAGAGAGCTTATTAGAAAATACGTATCCCGATTATCATTCCAAATACTCGATGGTTACATTTCACCCTGAAATTCCTTATGCTACTGCGCAAACACGTGGGAATGCCCAAAATGCCTATTTGCTCGGTCTTTGTCAAAAACATGAAGATGTATTAGAAATTGATATAGCTAAAGTTTATCAAGCCTTAAAAAATGCGTAAAATTACAGTAGGCTTCTTTTGAGGGCAAAAAAGACTTTTGTAAGAAGCCTACTATAAACTATCTAATATTCACTTATGTATAAATGGTTACTCAAACCTTTGTTATTTCGGCTTTCGGCTGAAACCGCTCATCATCTTACTATTCGCTTGTTAAAGTTTTCTTTTCGCATACCTTTCTTGCCTGCCCTCATGCGTTGGTATTATCGATATGAAAATCCGATACTTGAGCGTGAGTTATTTGGACTAAAATTTAGTAATCCGATAGGACTTGCGGCAGGTTTGGACAAAAATGCAGAAATGATAGACGAATTAGCAAGTTTGGGCTTTGGCTTCATAGAAATAGGCACGCTTACTCCCAAACCGCAAGCAGGCAATCCCCTGCCGCGTTTATTCCGCTTGCCTACCGATTTAGCCCTGATAAACCGTATGGGTTTTAATAACCATGGTGTAGAAGATGCTTTAAAACGACTGCGAAAACGTAAAAGTAAGGTAATTGTAGGAGGAAATATTGGCAAAAATAAAACTACGCCTAATGAACAAGCTACAGCAGATTATGTGGCTTGTTTTGATGCGTTGTATGAATGGGTTGATTATTTTGTAGTGAATGTAAGTTCGCCCAATACGCCTGACTTGCGTGCGTTGCAAGAGCGCGAACCGCTTGAACGATTGCTGAAGACGTTGCAAGACCGTAACCAATCCTTGCCTGCCCCGAAGCCTATTTTGCTCAAAATCGCCCCTGATCTTGCCTACGAACAACTTGACGAAATTATAGAAGTAGTAAAAATAACCAAACTTGCAGGCGTTATTGCTACCAATACCACTATAGAACGCGACAACTTAAACACTCCTATTGAAACGGTTGCGCAAATAGGCGCGGGCGGATTGAGTGGAAAGCCGTTGCGCGAAAGGGCTACGGAAGTTATTCGTTATTTGAAGCAAAAATCAGGCGGTGCGTTTCCCATTATTGGCGTAGGAGGCATTCAAACTGTAGAAGATGCCATAGAAAAGCTACAAGCAGGAGCAGACCTCGTTCAAATTTATACAGGCTTTGTATATGAGGGTCCCGCCTTGATAAAAAAATTAAAAAAAGGTTTAGCAAAAATAAAAGGGTAGAAACACGGCTTAATAACAGCTATTAAAATAAATCGGCTATTTGAACAGACAGTATAAGGTCTAACGAGCATTGAAAATGTTCAAATAGCCCCTTATTTAACAACTGTTCCTTATACTTCTTGCAAAAGTGTTTTTTAGAAGCCTCACACTCTGCCCTCTCCATTTTGAGAGAGGGAAAAGGTACTTTCGCAGGAAGTCTTTTATACAAAATAGGTGTTTTTACAAATTTTGCCAAGATATAGAAAAAAGACTGTATCTTTGCGACATGAAAATAGCTATTATTCACACCGAAAAAGGGGACATGAAAATCGAGTTTTATACCGAAGACGCGCCCAAGACTGTAGAAAATTTTATTACGCTTATTGAGAAAGGCTTCTATGACGGACTTTCCTTTCATCGTGTATTACCCGATTTTGTGATACAAGGCGGCTGTCCACAAGGTACAGGCACAGGCAATGCAGGCTATCGTATCAAATGCGAACTAACAGGAGGTAATCAGTTTCATGATAGAGGCGTACTCTCGATGGCACACGCAGGCAGAGATACAGGTAGTTCACAGTTTTTTATTTGTCACAGCAGGCGCAATACAGCACACCTTGACCGTGTGCATACGTGCTTTGGCAGAGTGATAGAAGGCTTGGAAGTGATAGACCTTATTAGGCAAGGCGACAAAATGACTAAAGTAGAGATGGTAGAGGTAGCGTAAGTACTTGGTTATTTGCCTTTTACAGTTTGCCATTTGTGCCTACAAGGGCAAACTGTAAAAAATTACGAGCTAAAATTATCCAGTCTTCAAACTAATGTTGGATAAATATTAATTTGTCGGGTGTTTGGGTATAGACACCAAACACTGTTATACCTTGTTTGGTGTCCACACTAAATAACTTCATACGCATTTTAACCGACACTTTAACATTTGTTAAACACTAAATAACATGAAAAAATTACTATTCCCCTCTTTAGCCTTAAACTTCGTTTTTTTATTAGGCTTATTTTTGTTATACAGCTACTTTCCAGTTTATAAAAACGGACTGATTCGCAAAAAAATTGTTACACATCAAGAACGCAGAATACAGCAATTTTCGGAACTGCCTACTACTGAAGGTAGTTATGTTTTTTGGGGCGATACACGCCTTGAAGAGGCTAATTGGGAGGAGTTATTGCAGAATCCGAAAGTCAAAAATAGAGGCAATTCAGGTGAAACACTCAAGGACTTTATGCAAAATATGGGGCATATTGTCAAAGCAAAACCTGCTAAATTATTCTTGCTCATGGGTTATCAAGATTTGCTCGAAGGCAAGAGTCCTGACGAAATTTATAAAAGTTATGGCGAATTGATAGCCTCCCTCAAGAAGCAACTACCCAAAACCGTCATTTACCTACATAGCTTGCCTCCCACCGCTCCAGATTTACACAAATCCGTTACGAACAACGAGCAAGTACTGATTACAAACGGCAAACTTAAAGACCTTGCCCAAAAATATGAAACCTATTATATAGACCTTTGGAGCGCGCTTGTTGCTGAAAATAACAGCAATGCGCTGAATGTAGCCAAGTATTCTAATGACGGCTACCACTTAAACGCCGCCGCCTATACCCGTTGGAAAGGTTTGATAGAACAATATACAAAAAACGATTGAAATACATGAAAAAGGCAGGCAAGTTTTTTGTAAAGTGGAGCATTATCACCTTAAAAATAATAGGTGTGTTAATAGGAGTATTGTTATTGAACGTTATTTGGCTTAAATATATGCCTGTAATGTTCACAAGTACCATGTTATCGCGTAGTCTTGAAGCTATAGGCAAGGGCAAATCGGGTGTGATTTATTATGAGTGGGCGCATTATGAGCAAATCTCTGAACATATTAAAGTGGCTGTAGTTGCCTCTGAAGACCAACGCTTTCCCACGCATACAGGTTTAGATTTTGAGGCTATCAAGGAAGCACAAAAAGACAATGAGATGCGCGAAAAAATGAAAATGCCCAAACGTGGTGGAAGCACTATCAGCCAACAAGTAGCTAAAAATGTATTCTTGTGGCAAGGTGGCGGGCTGTTTCGCAAGGCATTAGAAGTGCCTATTACTTATCTTATTGAGTTCGTTTGGGGCAAAAAGCGTATTTTAGAAGTGTATTTGAATATTGCAGAAATGGGCGAAAGTACTTTTGGGGTTGCTGCTGCCTCAAAGCGTTTATTGAATAAGCCTGCTCACACGCTCTTGCCTGCCGAAGGCGCAAGACTTGCGGCAGTATTGCCAAATCCACGCAAATTTTCAGCGCAAAATCCTACGTATGAGGTCTTGTGGAGGCAAAACCACATATTGTATCAAATGCAACTATTGGGCGGATATAGCTATCTACAAAATATGCGTTAATATTCTTCAACCAATTTCTTCCACCAAAGAAATTACAAATTTCGCTCTATATGTGCTTTCACGTATTGCAGGGCATTGATGATTTGCTTTAAGTCGCCTTTGTCCGTAGCATCGAAGGCTGTGCTTGTAGTGTACTCCTTGCCTGCCAAGACTACAAAAAACCAAAATTGCCCAATGTTATACATACCATAGATAGGCAAGTTTTTGCCATTGTTTTTGGCTTGTGCCGCGAGCATTGCTATCAAAAGTTGTCCTTGAGGGTCTGAAGTAACCTTAATTTGAGCTTTGTATTCATTCAAGAAAAAGAAGGGCGTTTGCGGATCTTGTTTACCAGTAGCCACAACCATTTCTACTCTACCTCGCAAAGTACATGGGAGATTTTGAGCATCTACAAGGTCTGCCTGAAAGGTAGCTTCCATAAAGGTGCGGTATTTGTTGGGTGCGTAAAAATTAACAATCTGCAAGATAGGCACAATGAAAAAAACTTTCATATCCTCTTCATTCCAAAAATTAGCAAAGTCTTGTAAAAATAGACGTAGTTTATCAGATGTTTTTTCGTCTTCGGGCGTTAAGGGTTGTTGAAATTGCAACCAATCGTACATCAAAGGTAGTTTTTTTATAAAGTCAATACCAAAGGTACGCTCTACCTCTTCGGTTTTCCACTTTTCAAAAGGTTTCATAGGTTTAGTTTTTAGGCAAAGTTGTAAATTATTATATGTTAGTTAAAAGTTTCCAAAATAGCACCTAAGGCTAAGTGTTGCAGGGCTTCTTTTCTTTTGTCAATAGGCATAAGAATAGGCATAAACATAACCGCCTGCCAACCATTACGCCAAATGGTGTGCATCACATAATGTTTGGTTGTATAGCCTTTGGGTAGGCAATCGGCTACTTGTTCCGATATTTTGAATATATAGATATGCTTTTCAATGCCTCTATCTGTTTTCAACCAAAGCATTTGGGAGCTTTTTTTCCATACTTGAAATTCGGGTAAAACACGTAATCGAAACGGATAATGTGTGCTTATCCACCGCTCTAAAACAGTAGATTGAGAAACTTCAAATCCATACGTATAAGTACGCAAACGTGATATTTCGTGCTGTCGAATATATTGACAAATCTTTTCCCAGTGCGTAGTATCGGTAGGCGAGCGCGTAATGTATTGCGAAATTTGTCCAAAGGCTCGTTCATCAACCAACATATTATCTAAGTGTTGAAATGTCCCTCTTTTTTCATGAAACTCACGCTTATCATGAGAGGCAAGATTGAGGTACACTAAATTTCTATGTAATCCTGCAAAATGTATTGTGTCAGTAGGTTGTATGTGTAGGCAAGTAAACAAGGCATCTTTTTGCAAAAAGGTACGCAAACTCCTGCCTTGCCTCCCTTCCCAAATGCTGTCATGCGTTACAATACCTACTTCGCCTATCGCGCCTAATGCTTTTGGTTTGGCATATAGCGACTTTACGCGCTTATTTTGGCAGGCGACTAAAGAAAATGTGATTAAAAAAAGAAAACTTAAATATTTCATGTGGGTATTTCTATGCGCAAAAAACGGACTGAATGCGGTTCTACTAATTTCATACAAAGGTACTGTTTTTTCAAATAAAAAATCTGATTTTTTGCAATTCAAAAAATATATACTACTTTTACGCGTTAAACATATTGCAAAAACAGCTAATTTGTTGCTCAAAAAAAAATCACGTAAAAAAGGTAGGCAAGGGCAGACAATAAGTAAACAACTCACTCTTAAAAATATGGCTATTTCACTCAAAAAAGGAAACTCGTTTAACTTAAGCAAAAAAGAACCCGCGCTTAAAAAAATACTCATTGGATTGGGATGGGAAACGGGCAAAGGACAAAACATAGACTTAGATGCGTCTGTTTTTATTCTCAATGCGCAAGGAAAAGTCCCCTCCGAAGAGTTTTTTGTGTTTTATAACAACCTAAAGTCCCCTGACGGTGGTATTCAACATACAGGCGACAATCGTACAGGAGCAGGCGATGAAGATGACGAAATGATATTGGCAAACCTGCCCCTCATCTCGCCTATGGTGCAAGAAGTGTTGATAGTTGTATCTATTCACGAAGCTGATACGCGTCGACACCATTTTGGTTTATTGCAAGACGCTTATATACGCTTAGTTGATGTAGAATCTAACCGCGAAATATTGCGCTACGACCTCGATCAAGAGTTTGCAAATTGTACAGCAGTAGAATTTGGAAGGCTACGACTCGAGGAAGGCGAATGGCACTTTATCGCCTCTGGTATAGGCTCAAATGAAGG
>JAYTNK010000303.1:0-9207 GCA_043748375.1 Cytophagales bacterium | reverse complement strand
GGCAGTATTGATGCCAATAAGCTCACCACTTGTATTGATAAGTGCGCCCCCACTATTGCCAGGGTTTACGGCAGCATCTGTTTGTATAAAGGCTTCTATGGCATCTCCTGCCGAATTGCCACGCAAAAGATCAATATTGCGTGCTTTTGCGCTCACTATACCTGCTGTAACGGTTGATTCAAGATTGAACGGATTACCTACAGCAAGTACCCACTCGCCTACTTTTACTTCGTCAGAGTTACCAAAAGAGATGGCAGGCAAGCCTGTTTCATTTATTTTGATAACGGCAAGATCGGTCGAAGGGGCAGTGCCTATCAAAGTTGCCTTATAGGTGCGTTTATCACTCAATACAACCTCTATTTCGCTAGCATTATCTATTACATGATTGTTTGTAACGATATAACCGTCAGCACTAATAATTACGCCTGAACCTGAGCTTTGAGGGGCTTGGCGTGGCGGATTGCTACCATTGCCTCTGCGCATTCCATCGAGGTCTTCGCCAAAGAAGTCGCGGAACAAATCGGGTACATCTTGCCTGCCGCGCGGTGTATTGCCTCCAGAACGGGAACTTGCCTGCGTAGTAGTAATATGGACAACCATCGGGGTTGCCTTGCCTGCCGCCTCCGTAAAGTCTATAGGTGAGGCTGTTTGTCCATCGCGTTTGGTAAATCGGGCTATGGGTGCAGTTTTTCCGTTACCTTCTTGCAATACGACTGCAGGTCGGTCAAAACCAGCCAAACGATACATCAAAATAGTGCTGAGGCTGGTAAATATTGCCACAAGCAGGAGGCTAACATAATTCGTTTTCATAATAAATAATAGCTTATTTAAATCTACTCATTTAAACTGCAAAAAGCTTTCATAAGTTATATATTAGGGCTATTTTTAACGAAATTTAACATGAAACTGTCATTTTGACAGGCTTAAAACCTCAAAAAACATAACATAGCGATGTTTTTTTATATCATGTTGTGTCTATTGCACGTTGTCTGTTTGTTATATCCAAAAAACTATATACTTTTGCACCTCAAAGCGTTAAATAACCGTAACAAGGTAAAGAGGTGGCGTGCCTACCCCCTTGTTAATTGGAAACTTAGCATTCCGCGAAATGGACAACATAGACGAGTATGAACGATTGATGAGCCAATCGCGTAGATTGGTAATCGTTACTCATCACACCCCCGATGCTGATGCACTTGGCGCAAGCCTTGCGTTAGCTCAATACCTTAGGAAAAAGCAACATCACGTAACGGTTATTAGCCCAAGCGTGTATCCTGCTTTTTTAAAATGGATGGATAAAGATCAGGAAATCTTGATATATAACCCAAACGCACAAGAAGCCTGCGTGCAGGTGTTGCAAGAAGCCGACCTCATTTTTTTGCTCGACTTCTCTACCTTTGACCGACTGCAAGGCTTTCGCACTTTGGTAGAAAATGCAACTGCTCCGCTTTTTGTGGTTGACCACCATCAAAACCCTGAAATCAATGCTGATTTTTGGGTGTGGGACGTAAAAGCGTGTTCTACATGTGAACTTATTTATCAATTTATTGAAGATAGGGGCGATATTGAATACATAGATGTACAGATGGGAGAATATCTTTATTCTGGTATTGTAACCGATACTGCCTCTTTCAAGCGCGCCTCTACTACTCGAAACGCACACCTTATTACGGCTCGTCTGATGGATTTAGGTGTTTGCACAAACCGCGTGCAACGTTTGATTTATGATAATTTTTCAGAGGAGCGACTGCATTTTATAGGGCATATTCTGAAAGATAAACTACACGTCTTGCCCGAATATCACGCCTCTTATTTTGTTATCACCTCGCAAGAATTGGAAGAGTATCACACTCAATTAGGCGATACGGAAGGTTTGGTAGATTATGCACTATCGGTAAAAGACACGATTGTAGCAGGCATTTTTATAGAAAAGCAAGACTGTATCAAGGTTTCGCTCCGCTCTGCGGGCAATTTTGCCGTAAACCAAATAGCACGCCAATATTTTAATGGTGGTGGGCATTTAAACTCTGCGGCAGGTAGTATCGATATACCACTTGCAAAAGCAGAAGAGGCGTTTCTAAAAGCCTTGTTACAACACAAAAACGAACTTCAAAACTTGGTATTATGCTAAAAAATGTAAGGTTTTTTTTATATATTGTATGCGCTATCTGCATATTTACAAGTTGCGGAGGCGACACTGAGCCAACCAACAAAGTAGGCAAGGACAACATTAGCGCAAATACCGCTACTCTGCCCAATCATGTAAAATACACTTTTTACAAACGTAACGAAAAAGCGCGTAAGCCGCAAGAAGGCGACCTACTTACTTTCCATTTTGTTATTCAAAATTACGAAGACTCTATCTTGAGTACTACTTACGGCAAATATAAAGATGCTTTCAAGGAACAGCCATTTGAAGGGAATTTCTTCATGACAAAGCTCTTTTTCAAAGAAATTTTTAGTATGACCGCCGAAGGCGATAGCCTCAGTTTTTGGATAAGCGAGGACTCACTCGCCAAACAACCAAGCGACTTAAAAACCCTTAAGACCAAGAAAGGTACTTATAGGAAACATACCCTCAAAATGATTCGCATACGCTCAAAAGCGGATATTAAACGTGAATTACGCGAAAAATACTCCTCACAAAATAAAAAAGACAGTGCCTTAATAGCAGCTTATTTAGATGATGTAAGGAAAAAAGAAACGCGCTTAGAATTGCAAACTACTCCAACAGGATTGCGCTATTATATTCGCAAACCAGGCAAAGGCAACATACCCCAAGAAGGCGATACAGTTACGGTGAACTACACAGAGAAATCTATAGATGGTAGTTTGTATGGTAAATCCGACATGCCCACAGAATTTATCATAGGGCAGACGATGCCTGTAGGCTTGGAAGAAGGACTCGCACTCATGACCGAAGGCTCAAGCAGTGTGTTTATCCTCCCTTCCGAGTTAGGCTATGGCGAACATCCACCTCATGAGAACATTCCGCGAAACGCGGTACTGGTTTATGAAATAGACATGGTAAGATTGAAACATTAACAACAAAGGCTTATCGCAAAAACTTTACTTTACAATGCCCCTCTAAGCCAAGAGAAACCCGCACAACTGCACCAAAGCCCATGTCTATCCGAAAAAGTTTATCTAACGGAATATGCAATAAATAGGCTAATAGGCTTTGTATTACGCCATAATGGGTTACAATACAGTAGGTTTCATGGGGAAGCGCAAATTTTTCATGCCAAAAATCCATACTGCGCGTATGCACCTCGCGATGCGACTCACCGTTGGGTGTGGGCGTTTCAACAAAATTGTGCATCCAAATTTGCAACTTATCGGGTGATATGTCGTCCCATTTTTGCATTTCCCAATCACCAAAGTGCATCTCCATTAAGCGATTATCTGTTATAAGAGGTAAATCTTGCGCTTGTTCGGCAGCAAGTGCTTTCGCCAAGTGATGGCAACGTTGCAAAGGGCTGCTATAAATTTGGGTCTGCGTTAGGTTTGGCAAAACGCTTTTGACTTCGGCTAATTCTTGGGCGAATGTATGCATTACAGGCAAGTCGGTTCGCCCGTAACAAGTGCCTTTTTCCACATCAGGAGTTGTGTGTCGTACTAAATATATTTGCTTCATAAATTTTATGCTTGTTTATTTGTATTTATATGTTTTTTTGAACTTGCCTGCCCTTATCCAACTACTTAAAATGCGTATTTTACTACTCGATAACTATGATTCATTCACTTATAATTTACGGCAATTATTAGTAGCCACGAAGGTTTCACACAAATTAACCATCGCCTACCATGATAAAATATGCCTTGAGGCGGTACAGCGTTTTGATAAAATATTACTAAGTCCAGGCGCGGGTTTGCCACAAGAGGCGGGAATAATGCCTGCACTTATCAAGGAATATGCTTCGCAAAAAAGCATTTTGGGTGTTTGTTTGGGGCATCAGGCTGTAGCAGAAGGATTCGGAGGCAGTTTATACCGCTTGCCTGCCCCCCATCATGGGCAGGTAGGCAAGTTGCAAATTTTGGTAGAGGACAGTACCTTATTGCAAAACGTAGCGCAGAACAGTCGGGTTGGTTTGTATCATTCATGGGCGGTAGCGCGTGACAGTATTTTGCCTGAATTTGATATTTTGGCGCAGGCAGGTGAAGTAGTTATGGCTATTCAACACAAACGTTATGCGATATGTGGCGTACAATTTCACCCAGAGTCTATGATGACTGAATGTGGCGTACAAATATTAAAAAACTGGTTAAAGTAGGTGTTAAATTCTAATGCCCATCCACAAAATATCATCGCGTTGGCGTGTGCCTTGCATATATTTATCCAAAAACTCCTCCAGAATTTGCCCTTGTGTTTGTATGCTTTCGGCAGCCATTTTGCTCAATAGGGAGGCAAGTTTACGCTCACCAAGTCGCTTTCGCCCTATGTCATTTTGGTCTTCCAAGCCATCAGAACCAAAATAAATCATACTCCCTTTAGGTAATCCTATCGTTTGATTTTTGAAAAATATTTTTTCATTTTGTAGTCCGCCTATGCCTTTCCGCTCGCCTGCCAATTTGTGTATATCTTGACTATTAGGTAGTGCATAGTATAGCGAGTTTTTTGCGCCACAAAAGGTAATATTTACAAGGTTATTCATTTCTTTTAAATGTATTACAACTGCGTCCATGCCATTGTTATTACCTGTTTTTTCTTGGTGTAGCAAGTCTTGTATCTCTTGGTGCAAGCGGTTTAGAATTTCTTGTGGGCTGTGGATATGCTCCGTATGCGTAATTTTGTCTAACAATGTACCCGCTATCAAGGTCATAAACGCGCCAGCTACGCCATGACCTGTGCAGTCAGCGGCGACTAAAACGTGTTCATCTTCGAAGGACTGCAACCAATAAAAATCTCCTGATACGATATCTTTGGGACGATAGAGAATAAAGTGTGCTGGGAATGTTTTTTGCAAGGCATCATCTGTTGGTAAGATGGCTTGTTGGATAGTTTGGGCATATTTAATACTGGCATTGATATATTCGTTTTTCAATTCAATTTCTTGCTTTTTCTCTTCAAGGACGTTGCGTTGCGATAAAATCTCCTCATTTTTTTCTGCTAACAACTTATTAGCTTGCTTTTGCCTTTTGTTACCTTGTATCAAGAAAAATACAAATAATAGTGCAAAAAGCAAAACCAACGTAACCACAATGGCAAAGGAGTAAAAAATTAGATAGTCTGTCTTTTGTTTGTTTTTTATTTCGCCTATTTCACGGCTACTTTTTTCCTGTTTGTTTTTTATCTCTTCTATTTCACGCTCTTTTTTCTCTTTGTCGTATGCTATTTCTAAATATTCTATTTCTTGCAAGGTGCTTTTTACTAAACTACTATCTTTATAAGCTATAAAAAGTTTCTCCATTTCATAGGCTTTTGCATAGTTGTTCACTAAAGCGTAAGCATCAGCAAGTTCAAAATACATATCTTTCAAATAATCGTTTGCATTTATTTTTTTGGCGAGTGGTAAATATTGATTTAGCAAAGCGATAGCCTCTTGTGCCTGCCCCGTATATTTATAAACAGATGCTATGCCAATATTTACCCATACAATATTGCGTTTACTTGCTAATTGTTCATAAACGGCTAAGGCTTCTGTGTGAAATTGTAAAGCTTTGCTGTACTCTTTCATGGCGCTATAGGTGATGCCAATGCGGTTTGTAACTGAGGCAGCACCATCTTTGTCGTTGATGCGTTTGCGCATAATGAGCGAGTTTGTATAGTTGTTGATGGCTTCTTTGTATTTCTTTTGATTATGGTAAATTTGCCCGAATGTATAGTAGCAATAACTTATGCCTCGTTGGTCGTTTATCTCTTCAAACGCAACAAGCGCTTGCTTTATATAAGGAATCGCCTCTTCATATTTGCCTTTCATATTGTAAATGTCGCCTATGCTTTGTAGGTTGTAACCAAGTACATCATAAATTTTAAATTTTTCAGATAGCTTTGAGGCTTCAAAAAAGGTTTCTAAGGCTTGTTTATAATTACCCATATTGCGATAGCCCACCCCCATATAATTTAAGGTGCGCGCCATGAGGTCTTCCCGTTTTAGGGTATCTTTGGCAAAAGCGTACGCTATTTTTGCGTACTTTATAGTAGTTAGCGGGTCTATATTTCGCGCTTTCCAACTAATATCTATCAGTAATTTAAGGCGTGCTGTATCGCGAACTGTAGGCAATAGTTTCTTTAGACTATCCAATGCCTTGTTTTGTGCAAACAAAGTAGATAGACCCAAGTAGGCAAGAAAAAAAATTATGACTAACAAGCGTTTACGCATAAGAAAAATCAAGCATTTACATTTACAAAATACTAATACTCAATATTTTATAGGCAATAAATATTTAAATAATTTAACCATGTTTTTTAAGTGTAATTTATTTTTGATGGCTTTTCTTTTTCAGAGGCATCTGCTACTCAAAAAGAAACCGCACGTTTTTTGTATCTAATGATGCAAAGCTATGTTTTTTTTTCAAACTTTCCGCTTCGTTGGCAAAATTATCTGCTTCTAAACATTTATCTTAAAACTTAGTAAGCATATATTTTGTTTTTGAAGTATGTTGTACGCAAAATATCAAGATAAATACTTAAAAATGAGGTGTTTAAATAGTTTTAATTAGGCACTATTTTTGTCCAAAATAAAAAAAATATGAATAAGTCTTCAGTAAATCAACAGTTTTACGTTTGTAAAGTATTTATTATCAGTAATTTGTAATCGCAAATCAAAAAACATTAATTTCCCCTTCTATACTTTATGATAAACTTTGAACTTAAAAAATGGGTGCGCCCACGTATGTGGGACATGAAGCCCTACAGCTCTGCTAGAGATGAGTTTTCAGGTGTGGCTACAGCCCACATAGATGCTAATGAAAGCCCATATAATGCTGAGCTTCCTCATTTAGACGCTTCCAAGCAAGTGCTTATCAATCGCTATCCCGACCCTTTGCAAACAAAGCTAAAAAATAGCATAAGCGAAGTGTGTGGCATTGCGGTTGAAACTATTTTTTTGGGCAATGGTAGTGATGAAGCTATAGACTTGCTTATGCGTCTTGCCTGCGAACCAAACGAATCCGAAATATTAATAGCTCCGCCAACTTATGGAATGTATGCAGTAAGTGCTGATATAAACAGTGTGGCGGTGCGCGAAGTGCCTTTATTAAGTAATTTCCAACTCAATGTTCCCGAAATATTGCGGCAAATTCAGCCACAAACCAAGATTATTTTCCTTTGCTCACCTAATAACCCTACAGGAAACCTCATGCATGAAGCTGATTTATTAACTATTATAACCAATTTTAGCGGTGTAGTAGTGATAGACGAAGCTTATATTGACTTCAGCAGCAGGCAGTCGTGGGCAGGCAAGGTGCTTGAATTTCCTAATCTTGTTATCTTGCGTACATTCTCCAAAGCTTGGGGATTGGCTGGTGCGCGGCTTGGCATGGCTATTGCCTCGCCCGCCATTATTTCCTTCTTGAATAAAATAAAACCGCCCTACAATATCAATACGCTTACTCAAGCGTACGTATTAGAAATTTTAAATATCCCCGAAGCATATATAGCGAAGAAAAACCTTATTTTAGAAAACAAAGAAATGCTCATAAAACAGCTTCTCAAACACCCACGCATTGAACATATTTACCCGTCTGATGCTAATTTTATATTAGTCAAAGTAACAGATGCCAATAATCTATACCACCATTTATTAGAAAAAGGCGTGGTAGTGCGTAATCGTAGTCAAGTACAGATGTGCGAAGGCTGTTTGCGCATTAGTATTGGCAACCCACATGAAATAGCGCAACTGCTAAATGCTATGGCATAACTTAATAACTCGTGCATCAAAAAGTAAAAATAAATAGCGTACTTTTGCAAAAAAAAACATTTACATTTATGACAGTATTGTGGGAAACCCTGAAAGAATACGAAGAAATCAAATTTGAGCTACATCACCCTGAAGGTAAGCACGCAGGGATTGGCAAAATCACCATCAATCGCCCTGAAAAGCGCAACGCCTTCACCCCTCAAACCATCATGGAGATGCAAGAGGCGATGAATATTTGTCGTTATGATGATAGGATTGGGGTAATTGTACTCACAGGTGAAGGACAAGAAGCATTTTGCAGTGGTGGCGACCAAAGCGTGCGTGGTGTTGGCGGTTATGTAGGCAATGATGGCGTGCCACGTTTGAATGTCTTGGACTTGCAAAAGCAAATTCGGTCTATCCCTAAACCCGTTATTGCTATGGTCGCTGGCTGGGCTATTGGCGGTGGTCATGTGCTTCATGTGGTGTGCGACCTTTCTATTGCAGGCGAAAACGCTAAATTTGGGCAAACAGGCCCCAAAGTAGGTAGTTTTGATGGCGGATTTGGAGCTTCCTATTTGGCGCGTGTAGTTGGGCAGAAAAAAGCCCGCGAAATATGGTTTTTGTGCGATGTATATGATGCACAAGACGCACTCCAAATGGGTTTGGTAAATAAAGTTGTACCCAATGACCAATTAGAAGCCACTACTGTAGAATGGTGTTGCAAGATATTGGACAAGTCGCCTCTTTCTTTGCGTATGCTTAAATCATCATTCAATGCCGAACTCGATGGGCAGGCAGGTATCCAAGAATTGGCGGGCAATGCTACACTGTTATACTACCTCAGCGAAGAGGCACAAGAAGGCAAAAAAGCATTCTTAGAGAAAAGACAACCCGACTTTAGCAAATTCCCCAAGTTTCCTTAGAGTATGTGATTGATTATCAGTTTTTTATACAAAACACTTGGTTGGGATGACAAAATAAAACGAGCTTAACGGCTCGTTTTTTATAGGCACTTAAAATTTATACATATCTTATTGGACTTATTTAGTTGAATTTTTCGGTAGTAAAAAAATGCGTGTTTTGGCATGAAATGAAATTACAACCCAAAAGACGTTTTTTAACCACAGATACAGTTCAACTAAATAACCCCACAATGCGGTTTATTTTCCCATAGCATAGCGATTGCGTCTAAGCTATGGGAAATAAATTTTTAGACGCATCTTTATGTCTATAAGTTTTAAGGTTCTTCGAAAGTTATTACGGAATAGCCACGCTGTAAGCGTCTGTTATACACTTTAGCACCCCGCAAAAGCCTGAAAAACAGATTTTTACAGCATGACTGCTCATATATTTTGGTAGCTTC
>JAYTNK010000302.1:0-14765 GCA_043748375.1 Cytophagales bacterium | reverse complement strand
AGTAGTATCTTTCCCTCTTTGATTAATAGTAACTGTACCTGTCCATGTTTGTTTGCCCTTGCCTGTAGCTATAAAGCCTACTTCACCTATTCCATCGGCATTCACACGAATTGGCTGACCGTTAAAGGTCATACGCGATCCAGATTTGGAAGTGGTAGCTGTGATAAACAGTTGGGCTTTGTAAGGTTGTCCAGCTACCACTACGTTCACATCTGCAGAAGCAGAGGCGCAAATTCTCTCACCATCTAGTCTTTGGCTTAAATCGCCTGCACCTAATTTTTTCAAAACCTCTTGCTCATAACGTATGATTTCTAACTGCCTTTGCGTAAGAATAGCCAATGCTGCTGTCACACGCGTTTGCCCAAAGTTTGCATTTACAAAATCTTTGCTTCTTTGTATGCGGTCATGTTTATACATTTTTACTTCTTCGTTACCTTTTGCGATACCTTCGAAAGGGCCAGCAAATCCGAGAGCTTTGTCTTCTACAAATTGCTTATTTAAATACGCTACATACTGGTTCAAATCTTTTTCTAATTGGTAACCTTTTCCTTGCTTGTTTATACCTATCATGATGGTTTTTACGCCATTTACTTCTTTATCATTTTTTACAGCACTCGTATGGGAGTCAATGCCTGCTCCCGCTCTTGGGTGGTTCTGAATTTCTCTTTTCAGTTTTTCAATTTCTTTGAATACTTTATCGGTTTTGCTTTTAAGTTCTTCAGCTCTTTTGACAGTTGTTAGACCTTCAGGAGAATTACCCTCGTCTTCTACTCTCTTTTTAAGTCTATTGAACATGGGTTCACTTGCTTGTTGCGCGCCTATCATAACATGCTCCAAACTTTGATTCAGTAAGATAAACTTACTAGTATCACTATCGTTTGATGTTTGGCAGGCAAGACAACAAAAAGCGATACTTGCCAAGATTATTGTTTTTTGTAGCATCCTTTTATTAGCTTAGGAACGAACATTAAATAACTTGATATTTTAACCTTAGTGAAAGACTGATAGGTAATAATTGAACAGCATACCTCGTACTTCTTATTTCGTACCTCTTCCTTACTTTAGAAAAAAGGCGATATAAGGCTGTGCTATTTTCACTTGTTCTGTTTGTCCCCTTGAGTTGATACGTTGTACACTTTCTACAGATACTTGTACGGCATCGCCAGGTTGTGTAGCCATAGAAGCCAAGTTGATGACTCCATCTGTGCTGCTACCTTTTTCTACTGCTCTGCCTCCTCGAAATAATACATACATTATAGTGGTTACCCTATAGTTGGCTTCTTTAGGCAAGGTGTTCATAAATATCTCATCGGATTTTGCCATAACTCTCAAACTCGCTACAGAGGTGATAGGATTTTTATAATCTATTACTTCGCTGTTTGTATTACTCAAATATAAACTGGGCGGAGGTACAGGTATTACGTTAAACACTTTTTGTCCCATGTCTTTTCCACCACTCGATATGGATAGTTTACACACGCCCAAGTTAGTAGGGCGCAAAGTAATATCTCCCAATCTATCGCCAGGGATTGCAGAACCATTATCTACACTAAAAATTGGACGATAAGCAAGTCCAAGCGCAGGTACAGAAGTTTCTATATCATTGCCACAGTTTCTGTACAATGGGTTGTTTATTGCATTTGAAACAATCAATACGGGTTGTACTACTTCATATTCTTTTCTAATAGTAAAAGTAGTGTCTCTGCCTCTGCTACCCACAGTAACCGTGCCTTGCCAAACTTGCGCACCCCTGCCCATAGCAGTAAATTCCACCTCGCCTACGCCATTTTCATCTACCCGTATAGGACTACCATTGTAGGTCATGCGCGCACCCAATTTAGAGGAAGTAGCTGTAATGAACATTTGTGCCCTATAATCTTGCCCTGCTACGACTATATCCGATTGTGCCGAAGCACCCACTATAATTCTATCAAATTTAACCTCTCGGCTTAAATCGCTCGCGCCCAATTTTTTCAAAACTTCTTGTTGATAACGGATAATTTCCAACTGCCTTTGGGTAAGGATAGCGATAGCGGCTACTACAGAGGCTTCGCCAAATTGGGCGGTAGGAAAATCTTTCTCTTTTTCTATAAGATTATCTTGATATAAAGCGATATCTTTATTATCTTTAGCAATAGATTCAAAAAGCACATTGAATCCAAGTGATTTGTCTCTTACAAATGTTATGTTCAAATAATTAACATACTCATCTAATGCTTTTTTTAAGTCATACCCTTTTCCATTTTTATCCTTGCCTACCATGAAGTTGGCTACAGCCTTTACTTCTTGTGAGTTCCTTATTGCCCCTGTATGAGGGTCTATACCACTTCGCACCTCGTAGGCAAGTGCTTTTTTTATTTTACCAATTTCATTAAATATTTTATCGGTTTCGCGCTGCAAGTCTTCAGCTTTATTGATACTGCTTAATCCTTCAGGCGAGTTCCCTTCTTTTTCCACTTTCTTTTTTAATTGCTCCAATGCGTTTTCGGTGGCATAACGCATACCTACTATAGCATATTCCAAACTTTGGTTCAAAAATATAAATTTTTCCACGTCAGCCACATTTACTTGTTGGCTATAGAGGAAAGTAGGCAAGCAGATACAAAGTATAAGCATTAATATTTTCACCATAATTCAAAATTTATTTTTTTTGAAAAAAATGCCACTTAAAAAATGTTTCTAAGTGGCATTTCATTACTTTTAGCAAGTCTTTTTTGTTTTTGCAATTTTGCAAACTATTTTACAAAGAATGAGATAGTATTTTGTAATAGTTTTACTTCTTCTATCTGACCTCTTGAGTTTATGCGTTGTACACCGTCTATGAGTATCATTACACCATCACCAGCACGCGTTTTCAATGCATCTAAGTTAATGCTGCCATTTGAACTTTTAAGACTACCAGCACTTTTTCCGCCACGGAACAATGTATAAGTTAGACCTGTTACTCGATAAACAGCTTCTTTAGGAAGTGTGTTTAGGAATGTTTCATCAGGTTTTGCCACAACATTCAAGCCTTGTACAGGAGGTAACGCATTTGTAATATTTATAGGACCGCCAGCCGAATTAGCCAAGAATACAGATGGAGGAGGAACAGGGTTTACTCTAAACTCTACCAATCCTACATTTTTTCCGCCACTCGATACTGATAGTTTGCAAGTAGCACCTGCACCAGGAAACAAGGTAACATCGCCCATACGTGCGCCAGGTACAAACGTGCCATTATCCACGCTGAATGCGGGACGATATGCTGGACCAAGTGCGGGTACAGAAGTTTCCAAACTATTGGCACAGTTTCTATACAAAGGGAATTTGCTTGAGGCAGTAACAATCAAAACGGGTTGTACTACTTCATACTCTTTTTTGACAGTAAAAGTAGTATCTTTACCCCTTTGACTGATAGTAACTGTACCTGTCCAGCTTGACTTACCTACAGTGTTAGCTACAAAACTTACCTTGCCTACCCCGTCAGAATTCACTGTTATAGGGCTGCCATTGTAAGCCATACGTGCACCCGATTTAGTCGAGGTAGCTGTAATAAACAACTGTGCTGTGTAGTCTTGTCCAGCCGCTACAACATTGGCATCAGCAGAGGCTGAGGCAATAATTTTGTCAAATTTAAGTGCTTGGCTCAAATCACCTGCACCTAACTTTTTCAAAACTTCTTGCTCATAACGTACTATTTCTGATTGCCTTTGTGTAAGAATAGCCAACGCTGCTACTACGGGTGTTTGCCCAAAGTTGGCATTAGCGAAGTCTTTTCCTCTTTGCAAAGGGTCGTTTGCGTACATTATAACATCTTTGTTACCTTTTGCGATACCTTCGAAAGGCCCAGCAAATCCGAGAGCTTTGTCTTCTACAAATTGCTTATTCAAATACTCCACATACTGGTTCAAATCTTTTTCTAATTGGTAACCTTTTCCATTCCTATTTGTCCCAATCATAATAACTTCTACGCCTGTTTCCTCTTTAGCATTTTTTACTGTGCCTGTGTGAGGGTCGATACCTGCGCCCGCTCTTGGGTGGTTCTGAATTTCTCTTTTCAGTTTCTCAATTTCTTTGAATACTTTATCGGTTTCGCGTTTAAGTTCTTCAGCTCTTTTGATACTTCTTAGTCCTTCAGGTGAGTTACCTTCTTTTTCTACTTTTTTCTTAAGTTGCTCAAGCGCGTTCTCACTTGCTTGTTGCGCACCTGTCATAGAATGCTCCAAACTTTGATTCAGAAAGATAAACTTGTCCATGATCGAGGAGCTTACTTGGAGGGCAAGCATCGCCGTTAGTACGAGGTACATCAAGTTTATCAGTCGTTGCCGAGGGGTTTGTTTTCCACCTGCCATAGTTTATACGGGTTTCGTATTTGGTTTGAATTAAAATTAAAACTATTAGGTGAATTACTTCACACCCTTCATAGCTGACAGCATATTGCCGTACACGCTATTGAGCGAAGTTAGGTTAGTCGTAAGGCTTGCCATTTCAACTTTGAATTTCTCAGTATCCTTGCTTGCGTTTGCCACATTTTGCATAGCTACACCAATATTGCTGTAGAAGTCGTTCATAGCTTTTACGTGCTTGCCTGCGCTACGAAGCTCTACTTCATAAACTGCGTTCAATTCAGTAAGGTTCTTAGTCAAAGTTTGCACTTGAGCATGGTATGCTTTTGTGTCTTTAGAAGCGTTTGCCATTTCCGACATAGCTCCAATAGTTTGCGCATAAGACTTGTTCATCTCTGTAATCGCGCCAGAAGCCGCTTTTACATTTTTCGCGTACTCAGAAGTAGCTACTGATGCGTCTGTCATGTCTTTCATCTTGCCTACGTTTTCCGCAAGGTCTTGCATACCTTTTCCAAGGTTTTGCACACGCTCAGGTGTAATGCTGTTAGCCAAAGAAACTTCCAAAGCAGCGATTTTAGCGGCTGTGGCTGTGTCTTGTTGGGGCAGACTGCTTGTAGTAGAACCAATTTGAACAACTTTGTCTTTGTTCACATAATTAGGGTCTCCCAACTGTGGGTAAATTTTTGCCCAATCAGGACGAGGAACGTCAGGGTGAATAGGTTCAGCAACCCCCATGAAGAAGATAATCGCTTCGGTAATCATACCTACCATGAGCATTTCTGCTGCGAATGGAAAGTGCATGATTTTGAACAATGCTCCAAGGATTACGACACCCGCGCCTACTGCGGTTACTCTTGGGATAACGAACACATAGATAAAATCCAATGTCCCCATTTTAGATGCACTCATCTTAGTAAAAGTTTGGTTTAAGGTTAAAAATAGTTTAAAGTTTTAGCTTCTTTTTTAATACGTGTTGTCTTTTATTTATTGAAGGTGATTTGTTGAGCGTTGAGTATTGAAGGTTGAAAGATGAGGGTGGATTGAATTTCACCTTTCACCTTTCAGCTTTCAGCAATTTATTATTATCTTCCACCAAATTCTCCGCCTGTTGAGCGACCAAGGTAGGTCATAGCACAACGGAAACCGATAGAACTTTGTGCTGAATCCCAGTGTTGGAAAGTGCGTGTACCTGTTTCGCAATAATAAGCGATATCTTTCCACGAGCCTCCACGAATTACACGGCGATTGTTAGGGTTGCGGTCATTTGTACCGTTTTGCGTAATAGGTGGGTTGTAAACAGGATTCATATCCCATACTACAGGTACTGATGATTCGTAATACGCGTCTTGCACCCATTCAGCTACATTACCCGCCATGTCATACAAGCCGTAATCGTTAGGGAAATATTGAGCAACGGGACCTGTGTAAGCGAATCCATCATCATAATAATTGCCACGACCAGGTTTGAAGTTAGCCAACATACAGCCTAATGTGTTGCGGAGATATGGGCTACCCCAAGGGTATTTTGCCATATCGCGACCGCCACGTGAAGCATACTCCCACTCAGCCTCTGTAGGCAAGCGGAAACGAGGAGCAGGATACTTTTCTTCTTCTTCTGTGCGCTTGTAATAATTCAAGTGCAAGGTACGCCATGCGCAAAAGAAGTTAGTAGCTTGCCAATCCACCCCTACTACAGGGTAGTCATCAAAGGCAGGGTGCATATAGTAATACTCCATAAGAGGATCTCCCATGTGGAAGGCATAATCATGCCTCCAACGAAGCGTATCAGGATACATTTCGTTCATCACGCGGATAGAGTCAGGGCGAACAGGAGTGCCATTTTTGCTGAACATTACATCAAGCACTTGTCCTATATATTCTTCAGGTAGCTCTTCGCCTTGTGCTTGCTTGCCTTCTGAATAAGCCAACAAAACATCAGTAAATAAACGGTATTGGTTGTTAGTAATTTCCGTTTGGTCCATAAAGAACGCACTGATAGTGATTTGTTTGTTAAAATTGATGCGCGAAGACGCTACATCTTGGTCAGCCTGTCCCATGTGGAAAGTGCCATTTGGCACTACCACCATGCCACTCGGCACGTATTGTGCATCGTAATTACGCACTGTATTAAATGGCACAATCTCGCCACGCGAACCGCCTATGCGGTCATTCAAATTATCATCGCCACTACCCTTCTTCTTAAAAAGTGAACAGGACTGAACGATAAGCATTCCTAACAAAAGGGCACAACACACAATTTTGTGCTTCCAAAGGATTTTATTCATAACACCAAACAGATTTATTATTTTGCAGTTTAATAAGTTTTTACGAAAATTAACTAAATAAGTTACACTTTACTATACAAACATCATGCTAATTTTAAAAAAAAATGCTTTTTTGCAGTTACCTTTTGATTAGTTTCTGTATTTATATACTAAACTCAAGTCTTACAACGGAGCAAATTCGAAATTATTCTTTATTTTCGAAAATATTTTTTTGCGCCTCCCTCCTCTCATTACCTTCCCACAAAGTTTTTGACAACGATTTAATGCCTAAAACGAGGTGTTCGAATGATTGATGGGAGTTTTATGGCGGGAACGGGAATAGTATATGCCAACAAGACTTCGTGTGAGGTGGGTTGTTTGGCTATTTTGCCCGATATAATATAATCAAAGCTGTATCCTATTCTAAACATTTTCTTTGAGCCTTTGCCTTGTGGAATATACATTCCTACAAAAGCGTTCACGGATTCTTGATTGCGGTAGCTCATGCCACCCCAAAATTTTTCTTGGTAGGTAAGCCACGCACCCGCATCAAAAGAGTAAGCTTTGAAGGCGGTTGTCTTGATTAAGGCGGTGGGTGTTAATTTCAAATCACTGCTCAAATTTATATGATAGCCTCCAAAAAGATACATACTATTTGCCAATGCTTCTACATTTAATAAACTCACAGCACTTGCTGCGCCTTTGTATTGAAACCCCGATTTTACTAAGTGATTGGCTGAAACAGAGGCGAAGAACTTAGGATTATCGTAATATACGCCTACTGCACCGTCTGGCACCAAATCACTTTCCTTGCCTGCCCCTGTATTATAAGGGTCATCTGGGTTGCGAAAACGTAATTTGGCATAGTCGTAACTGCGCATATATACACCTCCACGCAGACCGATACTCAGGGTTGAATTATTTTTCATGGCTATATGATAGCTGTAGGCAAGTTGCGCTTCAAGGTTACGCATTGGTCCTAATACATCATTTACCAAATGTATGCCAATTCCACTTTTTAGCTTAGGTAATTGTGTACTGAACGCAAAAACCTGCGTAGCAGGCGCGCCACCATCATCAAAAGTGGGCTGATAAGCCGCCCATTGGGTACGGTGTACGAGGGTTGCCTCCGTTTTTTTGGTAACTCCTGCGTAGGCAGGGTTTAGGTATAACGGATTGAACATATATTGTGTGAACTGGGCATCTTGTTGTGCATACGCATAGCGAGGTGAGCCCACAATGAAGCACACACAAAGGCAGGAAACAATCAAAAAACGGTTCATAAGCAATAGCAGGTTGATTGGTGGTTAATTCGTAGCAGGTAATGGATTATTCAAGCTGTTTACTTGTTTGATATAGGCTTCTAATGCGCCTGTCATAGATGGCACGTTTGGAAGAGGGGCTTCAATATCCAAAACAAGTCCTGCATTGCGCACTGCTGCGGAAGTGGTAGGGCCGAAAGCGGCTATGCGGGTGTTGTTTTGTTTAAAATCTGGAAAATTTTCGTATAATGAACTTACTCCTGAAGGGCTATAAAAAACCAATGCGTCATAATTTACATCGGCAAGGTCAGATAGGTCGCTCGCTATAGTCTTGTATAATATCATTTCAGAAAATTGGTAGCCACTTTTTGTTAAAAAATCGGGGATTTCATCTTTTCTAACGTGTGAACAAGGAAAAAGAAATTTTTCGTTTTTATGTTTTTTGATGAGGGGAAACAAATCAGCTGCGGTTTTCTCGCCCGAAAATATTTTTCGTTTGCGAATTACGATAAATTTTTGTAAATAATTGGCAGTTTGTTCGGCTATACAGAAGTATTTGGTATCAGCAGGCATTTCCACACGACTGCTTTTGCAAAGTGTAAAGAAATGGTCAATCGCTTTCTTGCTTGTAAAAATAATAGCGGTATAATCTAATAAATTGATTTTTTGTTTACGAAACTCTTGCACTGATAGCGGTTCAGTTTCAATAAATGGACGAAAGTCAATCTTTAAGTCATATTTGCGAGCCAGCTCAAGGTAGGCATTATTGGTAGTTTCTTGGGCGGATTGAGTAACTAAGATGCTTGATATTTTGCGTAAGCGAGTAGTATCAATGGGGGGTGTAGAGTTGTCTTGCATAGTCGCGCAAACGATTTTAGGTGTGTTTAAGAGCTGTTTTTTAAAGTATTAAAGGGTAAAAGCATTACGAGAATAGCAACATTTTTACGCCAATAAGCCATGGTGTTAATTCGGTGGTGCAAAGATAGTAAAAAATATACAAATTAAGAAATTCTACTTGCTTTATTACGAAAAAACTCATGGCAAAGGCTTGGAAAAGATGGAAAAGAGGTATAAAATAAAGGGCTATCTCAAAAAAGGTTGTATTATATTCGCCATAACAACAAAAAACTACTGCGCCAACTATACCTATGCCCATGTAAAAGATTTGTGTAAAGCGCATATATTCAAAATAATGCACATACACGATTTGCCTTTCTACATTGAGTATGCGTCCTAAGAACAATAAAGCAAACAGCTTGCCTACCAATAACCCGAATGCCAATACCCAATATCCAAGTTGATTGAACACCAATGCTACGGTAGATAGTTCAGCATTCACCCAAAAAAGCTGTAATTTATTGCCTTGAGAAATTGACCACATCATATAAAAATAGCTTAACAATAAGGCTAATGCACTCATATAGGCAAGATTGATGCCATTAAATGGTTTTTGAACGAGTGCAGGATCTTTGCGTGAAAGCGTGGAAAGACTGCTTCGTCCACTAAAAAAAGAAGTAAAAGTTTTAGGATTGTAATTGAATAAGCCTGTATAACAAATCAATACGATAATACCCGCTAAAATACCCCAATCTTTGTGATCATCGGCACGTAGTGTACGGTCTAAATTAGCGGTTTTAATAGACGCAAGTGCGTTTTTGGCTTGTGTATTTTTGTTGTTTGTAACTATAGCTACAGTAGGCAAGGGCAGACGCTTATTGGCATCATACCATGTGCAAAACAAATTACTTTCACCATATATTTTTTGAAGGCTATCCACAGAAAATATATGCCACCCTTCTCGATCGAAACGGTAGGCAAGTCGCTTTTGTATATACAAATAGGTATTGCTCTCTGCGTACAACAACAACTGATAAGGAGCTTGTTGCTTGCTATCTAACCAAAAGCTAACACTTGTAAGGTGTATGTGTCGGTCTTTCATATAAGGTACATAACCGCCATAACTGCCATCATACACCAGCCAATCTTGGTTCATATTGCGCAAAACAGCATATTCCTGTGGAACAAGCACATTTTTAGCCAAACTTATGTGAGCTAAAAGAATGTTGCTTATTATCCAACCAAGCCAAAAAGCTGTTTTTCCCATATCTTTTATCGTTTTTGTGCGTTTTTTTGAGCGGATATGCCACTCAAAAAGAAAACACATGATTTTTTTTGCAAAATTAGCAAATAAATTTATTTATTTTGAGCTAATGAAAGAAAGCTACTGAAAAAATTTGGATATATTATTTTTTAGTAATAATTTTGCAGGGTAAACAACGAAAACGTAACAAATTTATTACCTGCTTTTTATGATAGCTAAGTTGGAACAAGTCAATAAAATATACAAAGTGGGCGATAATACCATCACCGCCTTGCAAAAAACTGATTTGTATGTGCATGAAGGAGAGTTATTGCTTATCATTGGTCCCTCAGGTTCAGGAAAAACTACGCTCTTATCGCTTTTGGGTTGTGTAATTTACCCCACAGAGGGGAATCTTTGGGTAGATGGCAAAGAAATCAATAAAATGAATCAGTATCAACTGGCTAAACTACGGTTGAATACGATTGGCTTCGTTTTTCAAAATTTTAATTTAATTGCACCATTAACGGCTGAAGAAAATGTGATGATGCCTTTGCAATTACAAGGCGTAGGCTACAGAGAGGTAAAAAAACGAACAGCTGATGCCTTAGCTATCGTAAATATGACGGACAGACGAAAGAACTTGCCTAAGCAACTTTCTGGTGGGCAACAGCAACGTATTGCCATAGCAAGAGCATTGGTTACGAACCCTAAGTTGATTCTTTGTGATGAGCCTACAGCTTCTTTAGATAAAGATTCACTCGCGATTGTAATGCATGAACTTAAGCATTTAGCGGATGAGGGTAAGTCGGTAGCCGTTGTTACACATGACCCTCGCCTGATTGTATATGCGCATCGTGTTATAGAAGTAAATAACGGCATCGCCACCGAAACTGAAAAAGGTACAACAACACTACTCGCATGAAAAACATTTCTTATTTTATACTTGCCTGCCTCCTACTCAGTAGCTGTAGTGGAGGCAAAACAGCAGAGAAAAAGCCTGCTATTACTGCCAAACAAGCTATGGCAGACATAGACAAAGTAGTTGGTATGGCTAATATTGAACCTGTAGGCAAGATTTTGCCTATCAGCTCTGAAGTAAATGGCACTATTACAAGCATAGCTATTGAAGCCAATAATGAAGTAAAGCGCGGACAAACGCTTATAACGCTTGATTACAAGGTAGAGGAGGCGCAACTTATGCAAGCCAAAAGCAAATTGGGTACGCAAAGTGCCGTTATTCTGAGTGCGCAGGCAAGTTTAGCTCCTTTACAAGTAAAACTTGAGAATGCAAAAACTACTTACGAACGCAATAAAAACCTATTGAATGGAGGCGCGACCACGCAACAAGTCGTTACCGATAGTCGTTTTCAGTACGAACAAATCCAAAAAGATATAATATCAGCGCAAACAACGGTTTCTCAACAAGAGCGTAAAATGGCTGAATTACAAGCTGATATTAATTATTTCCAAACATTATTAGATAGAAAAACGATAAAAGCGCACACAGATGGTAAAATCCTTTCTGTGGACACAAAAATAGGAGCGGCTATAACGAATACGACAATATTAGGCGACTTTGCGCCTACAGGAAACCTCATGGCAATTACAGAAATAGATGAGCTTTTTGCAGATAAAATCAGCGTAGGGCAACTTGCCTACGTAAGACCCCAAGGGAGTACTGAAATTATCGCCAAAGGCAAGGTTGTTTTTACTTCGCCTTATCTAAAGAAAAAATCTTTATTTGCGGATAAGGTTGAGAATTTGGAAGACCGCCGTGTGCGTGAAGTACGTGTCGAACTCGCTCCTGATAGCAAAGTGCTTATCGGAAGTCGTTTAGAATGTGTTATTGAATTAAAAAAATAGTTTTATGCTCTTTACTGCGTTAAAATTTATATGGTTTGACAAGCCCAAATCTATCGGAGCTTTGGCAGGAATGCTCATTTCTGTTTTTTTGATAGGACAACAAAGCGGTATTTTTATATTCCTCACGAATGCTATGGGCAGTGTGGCTAAAAATAATTCCCAATATATTTGGGTAGTGGATAGCAAAACAGTCAATGCCAATGCGCTTTCTCCGCTTGATATGCGTCTTTGCAGAGAGATAGAATCTATTAAAGGTGTAAAGAAAGCCTATCCGATTGTGGTAGCAGGAGTTGCCGCTAAGTTTTATAACGGCACAACAAGCGGTCTAAACTTAATCGGCTCGCAAGCACCTGACTTTATTGGCGGGCCTTGGAACTTGCCTACCCAAAACCCTGAAGTAATGCTACAGGAAGGGGCAGTTATTACTGATTTTTTTGATACAAAACTATTGGGAGGCTCAAAAGTTGGGGACTACTTTGAGATAAATGGCAAAAAAGTATTTATTGCGGCGCAAACACGCGGCGTGAGAACTTTCACGGGAAGTATTGGATTCACCACTATAGAAAGGGCGCGGTATCTTGGAAAAGTTGCTTCAAATAGAGCTAGCGCATTTTTGTTGGTAGTAGACTCTACTCAAACAGAGGCACAGGTTATTGAGCGCATCAATGTTAGTATTCCAGGTGTGAAAGCGTGGAAAGGGTCAGACTTTACAGGAGAAACTATTTTTACTGTTTTATCTACTACAGGTATTGCTATTTCAATAGGTACTTTGTTAGTATTTGCGCTTATTTCGGGTTTTGTGATAATTGGGCTTACGCTTTATTCTGCAGCGACTGACCGCATCAAGGATTATGGCACACTAAAAGCTATCGGGGCGACAAACAGTTACATTGCTAAATTAATCTTGATGCAGGCATTTATTTTCGCTATAGTAGGCTTTTCTATTGGTTACGCTCTTATGGAAGGCTTTAGAAATGGCATCGCCAACGCAGGTACTATTTTTGAATACCCAGTTTGGTTAAGGATTAGTTTTTTTATAGTAACTTTATTGATTGCTTTTGGCGGAAGTCTATTTGCTATTCGTAGAATTGCCAGCCTTGAACCCGCGCAAGTATTTAGAGGCTAAATTTATCATGTACGACCTATTTTAATCAGGCTACTATACAATGTGGAGTTTGCATAATAAATAAATCTTAATTTATTGGTTGTTTAAACCTATAAAGACAGGAGCAAAGAATGTGTATTTTCTTTTTGAGCAGCAAATGAGCTGTTTTATCCTTTGCGAGTAGCATCTGCTACTCAAAAAAGATAATTAAAATAAACTTTCTAAAAATGTGTGCTTTAATAGTGCGTTATGTTGGCTTATAGTGAGGGCAATTTGGGCTTGTAGGAGTTTGGTTTGCGCGTCCATGCGTTCTATATAACGGGCTGTTCCTTGCTCATATTTTTTGCGTATAAGATTAAAATTCTTTTCTGCAAAAACAAGCGCGGCGGTATTAGCGATAATAACTGCCTCCATCGCTTTCCATTCATAGTAAGCACGCTGAACTTGCAGGCGAATTTGTTGCGACACTTCTTGTTGCTTCAGGGTAAGTTTGTCTTGATCCACCTTGATTTGCTCTATTTTGCGTTTGTTTTGCAAGCCTTTGAATATATCCCATTGCAAAGAAGCACGCAATAACCAATAATTTTGGTTATTGTCAAAACTATATCGAAAGCCTTGAAAACCTGCCTGCCCTACTACGTTTATTTTGGGATACTTCCCATTTTTTTGCATTTCAAGGGCAAAGTTATTCGTAGTTTGGGCAGTTTTAATTTGTTTAAACTCAGGGCGTGTAGCTAAGGCTTTTTCCTCTGCTTCGGTTAAAGTAAGCGCAAAATTGGGTTGTAAGTTTAGCAAAGTATCTACTATAATAGGCGTTTCAACAGGTTCATTTAACAAAAAATTGAAATAAGATTGGGCAACTTGTCTATTTTTTTCCATCTCTGCCATATCACTTTCCAATTTTTTGATTTCATACTCTGTTCCAAAGATAATTTCGGAAGTAGCTTTATCGTTTGCGACTAATTTTTGATTGGTGCGCAATACTTCTTTTAACAATGATTCAGTTCTAACATATATTTTTTTTACTTCTATTACTTGTAAATATTGCAAATATGCCTGTTTCACATTGCGTTTTATTTCAAAAGCATAAACTTCTTTTTGTGCTTTTTGTACCTCTATAAGGCTTTTTTTAATTTGGTGATTGTAATAAATATCACGATTAAAAACAGATTGTACTACTTGTAAATAGGTTTCGTGAAAATTATTAGGCAGAAATTGCAGGGAAAGATTCGCCACTTGCGGAAAATTATCGGAGGCAGTTAGTTTATTCAACGTATTATAGACAGGATTCAATAAGTCGCCTATAGGAAAATCTATTTTCCGCCCGCCTCCAGCGAGGGTATAGGTAGCCTGAAAACTTACCGAAGGCATATATAAACTGCGTGCCTCCTCAAGGGCATACATAGCTTTTCGGATAGAGAAATCCTCTTGCTTCAAAACGAGATTGTTTTGTAACGCTGTTTGGATATAATTCTCCATAATTTGCGATTGTGCAACCGCATACTGCCCTATTAAAAAATAGCAGGCAAGGCATATTATATTTTTTATCATAGTTGAATAATAATTACTTGAAATTTAATATTTTATACATAAAAACAAGAAATTTAATTACAATAATTTTTGCAAATTAAGTTCTAAATGTGTTATATCTACGTACATATCTTGGTATTCTACACCCACACTTGCCTGCCCATCAGGAGTTTGGCTATCCATATAATAGTAAGCGCATTGGTTTAGGTAGGCAAGGTCATAACCTGCATGGTCTGCATAATGTTGTGGGTATATTTCTAATACTTTTGTGTTAGGTTGCGCAAACATTAAATTGGTAAGCGCAGAGCCATGGGGTGCAACTATAATTTT
>JAYTNK010000301.1:0-1756 GCA_043748375.1 Cytophagales bacterium | reverse complement strand
GAAGCTACCAAAATATATGAGCAGTCATGCTGTAAGAATCTGTTTTTCAGGCTTTTGCGGGGTGCTAAAGTGTATAACAGACGCTTACAGCGTGGCTATCCCGTAATAACTTTCGAAGAACCTAATTTATATCAACCCTAAATTCAAGTTTCCGCTATAATTTGCGAAGAACCCAAAAACATAGTAAGCATAACCCTACCTTTTACATGGTTAAAACAATCTTGCCTACCACACCTCGATTTGCAACTATACGCATGGCTTCTTGAGCGTTTTCGAGTGGGTATGTGGCGTGTATATGCGCTTTGAGTGTCCCTGCCTCAAACATTTCAAGTAATTCTTTCAGGCGTTTTTGAAAAAGTGCTGGCTGTTGTGCTGTAAATGCGCCCCAAAATACGCCCATTAATGCCGCACCTTTCAGGAGGGCTAAGTTGGTAGGCAAGGCGGGGATATCACCTCCTGCAAAACCTACGACAAGATATCGCCCTTGCCACGCCATGTTTCGGAAGGCGAGTTCGGTATATTGCCCTCCTACAGGGTCATAAATTACATCAACTCCTTTGCCTCCTGTTATTTGCTTCACCCGTTCTTTGAGGTCTTCTGTGGTATATTGGATTAGTTCATCAGCTCCATAAGTTTTGCAGACAGCTAATTTTTCGGCTGAGGAGGCAGCAGCGATAACTTTTGCGCCCAATGCTTTGCCAATATCTACTGCTGCAAGCCCTACACCGCCTGCTGCTCCTAATACCAAAAGTGTTTCGCCTGCTTGGATTTTTGCTCTATCGACAAGGGCATGGTAAGACGTGCCATAAACGGTAAGTAAAGCAGCCGCTTTTACAAAGTCCATCCCTGATGGAATGGGAAATACGCGTGATGACTCCGCCACTGCTTCCTCAGCATAGCCACCTATTAATGTGCCTGCTATAACCGAATCGCCCACTTTCACATGGGTTACGCCTTCACCTACCGCCTTCACAATGCCTGCAACTTCGCCTCCAGGCGAGAACGGCAAAGCGGGTTTTATTTGGTATTTGCCTTCTATGAGAAGTATGTCAGGAAAATTTACGCCTGCCGCTTTTACGCTGATGAGGACTTGATGCTTGCCTATAAGGGGGGTAGGCACGTCTTCATAGCTAAGTGCGTCTATGCTAGAAAAGGATTTGCAAAGGATTGCTTTCATATATTTTTTTAATTTAATCGATCTTATGATAAATAAAACGCTTGTAAATTGTCTAAATTCCCTCATGTAAGGAACAGTTGCTAAATAAGCCACTATTTATTTTTTGAACGCTTGTCAAGGTTTAGCGACCATTGACTAACATTCAAAAATAGCTTGTCTTGTTTTAAATCTTACAAGTTTGTTGTTTTCCGTGCTTCTATACCGCCCTTTAGGTCGCCCACTCTGAAAAAGGCGCGTTACAGCATATCATCTTATTAAATTCCCATCTCTAAACGAACTTGCAACATCAAAGTGGTTACAAAGCTACTTCTATTTTATGACAAAATAAGAACACACTTGCAAACTTAAAGCATAGGCAAAAATCGAAATAATAGACTTCCTGCGAAAGTAAGTACCTTTTTCCTCTCTCAAAATGGATAGAGGGCAGGGTGTGAGGCTTCTATTTGATTGGAAAAATATTCATTCTGTATTTTTTTTAACTGAAAAGAGAGGTTTGTCATTTTGAGCGAAGCGAAAAATCTCGTTTTTCGTTCACAAATCGTCATTCAACAACGAGATGCTTCACTACGTTCAGCATGA
>JAYTNK010000300.1:0-5186 GCA_043748375.1 Cytophagales bacterium | reverse complement strand
GATAAAGGGTGCGGGGTAAAAAATCAATACCAGCCCCATAATAGCGTAAAATGCCGCTATAATAGCGGCACCTACGGCTAAAAAATTTTCTTGTACTCGTGTATCTCTGCGCATTAATCTTGCAAAGTAAAGGAGATAGGCAAGTTAAAATATACATTTACAGCGTTACCATTCTGCATACCTGGAGTCCAAGCAGGCATCATTTTCACCAAACGTATAGCTTCTTCATTACATTCGTTGCAGTTTGCAAGTCCTTTCAAGATAGTAACATCATTGATTGTACCGTTTCTACTCACTACAAAACGAACAAACACCTTGCCTGTGATACCCATACGCTGGGCATTTCTAGGATACTTGAAGTTTTTGCGTAAGAACTTCGCCATCTCTTTTTGTCCGCCAATGAAGTCGGGTTGTTGTTGTACAACGGTATAGATTTGGTCGTCAGTTTTAGGCTTTTCGAGTATAGGTTCTGCTTTTATTTCCGCTTTGGGTAGCTCTATCTCGCCTTTATCATCTGCACCATCTTTGGTTTCGGTAGATATTTTCTTGCCTTCCAATTCCTTGATAGGAGGCATTTCATCTTCTTTTACCTTTTCATCAGGTACGGGCGGGGGGAATTTGATACTTGCTACTTGTGGCGGCGGGGGCGGAGGTGGAGGAATAGCAGGAGGTGGAGGCGTTTTCTTATCCACAGGAGGTGGAGGTAGTGCCTTCATGTTTACTGCTTTGAGATTAGGACCTTCTTTTTCAACAAGCATAAAGCTGTTGTAAAGTACGGGACCACCCATGCCTATGCCAAAGGCAAGGATGGCTATCAGTACCGACATAAGTATCCGTTTCTCATAAACTTTGCGCATAGTATACGCACCATACGCCTGATTGCGTCCTTCAAACACAACATCGGGCTGATAGCAAAAGGGTTGAAAGTTCATACGTTTACGGGGTTTAAGATTTGTAAATTTATTCGTATGTTAAGGATTACTACCTCTTACAAATTTTATTACAAAAAAAACATGGTTTTTTTTTAGCTTTCTTCAAGCCACTTATTTTTTACAAGGTTTTCTGTGTTGTTGAACCAAGCTAAATATTTTTTTGCTTCGCCATGTGTACACTTGGATTAACAATAAATTATTTTGCTTGGCAACCTATAACTGTAGAGTATCTATTTCTCCTTAGCTATGTCGGGTAGTTCTCCTGTACGGCGCAATAGATAATACTCATCAGACTTTGATATATCTACTACGGCATATTTTTGTATGTCAGAGATATTCATTTCGTCTAAGATGTCCACCATATTGCGGTATTTAGCACGGTCACTTGGCTTAATAACGACTACAATAGACCACTCATTTTCTCCTTTTTTATTGGCTTTACTGCCAATATCTTTTCTAAGATTGAGCAAGGTTTTGCGGATGCCATCTTTAGAAAAGTCAGTTTTAGTGAGTTCAGACAAAGGTTTATCTGGCTTAAGTTCACCTCTATACCAATAAATGGAGTTGTCTTTATCCAATAACAACGTGATAGTGTTTTTGGCTATAGTTTTAATTACTTTGTCTTTGTCTGGGGTTTTATCGGGCATATTGATTTCCATCGTTTTGGGCTTACTCATAGTAGTAGTAAGCATAAAGAAGGTAATCAATAAGAAGCCCAAATCAACCATCGGGGTCATGTCTACTTTGGTGGAGGCTTTTTTCTTGCCTCCACTGGAGGTATCTACTTCTGCCATGGTATTAAATTGGTTTAAGGGTAGATGAACTTATTTAGTAGGAACTCTTTCGAGGCTTGTGATGAGGTTGAAACGGTTGATATTGAGGTCTTGTATGGTGGCAATTACCCATTTTACCGTTTTATAGTTAGCTGCTCCGTCGCCCTTAATCACATAATGCAATCTGCGTCCTTCGCCTACGGTTGATTCTATCCAGTCGCGCAATTCGTTTTTCGGGCTACCAAGCGTATCGCAAGGCACGCCGTCTTTTCGGACTTTTGAGCGGTCAGAAACGCCCATATCCAAAAAGGCGGGCAGTTGTCGGATAGATACACCATGGGCAGGCAAGGTAGAAAATTGTTCTTTCTGCTGTTGGGTAAAGGTAACGCTGTGCTTCCTGCCTACCCGCTCCAAAACCGCTATACGCGATTGAGGTCCGTCTAAGCCAAAGAATACTTCCCCTTTTTTGCCTATAGAAATCAGCACGTTGTCTTTTTCAGGCATCGGGATTTCAGAAACAGAAGAAGGTGTGTCGACAGTTATCGGCTCTTCAGGTTTGAAGCTGGTAGTAAGCATAAAGAAAGTAAGCAACAAGAAGGCTACATCACACATAGCCGTCATGTCAAGGGATACATTCTTACGCGGTATTTTTATTTTAGACATAATTCGTATAAAATCAGGTGAGATAGCTTATTTCACTTGTGTATTGAAACTTTGTACAATGCTGAAACCTGCTTCGTCAATGCTATAAGAAAGCGTATCGATGCTGGTTGTAAAGAAGTTGTAAGCCACAATCGCTACAGCTGACGAACCAATACCAAGAGCAGTATTGATAAGTGCTTCCGAAATACCCGCAGAAAGTTCGGTAGGGTTAGGCGTACCTGCAGTTGCCATAGCTGAGAAAGACTTAATCATACCAATTACAGTACCCAATAGACCAATCAAGGTAGAAACAGAGGCAAGTGTGGCAATGATAGAAAGGTTTTTCTCCAACATAGGCAATTCTAAAGAAGTAGCATCTTCCAATTCTTTTTGAAGGGCGGCTACTTTTTGGTCTTTGTCCATAGTCGTATCTACAAGCAGTTGGTCATATACTACAAGTACAGAGCGAATTACATTGCCTACTGAGCCTTTTTGCTTGTCGCATTCTGCAATAGCACCTTTCACGTTGCCTGAAGCAAGGTGTGCTTTGATGCGGCGTACAAACGCCGTAATAGAGCCACGTCCACCTGCCATCAAAATAGCAAACATACGTTCAATAGAGAAAGTTACTACCATGAGAGCGCAAGCAATCAAAATAGGTACAATCGCGATACCACCTTTATGGATAGTACCTAAGAAATTTAATGCGTGTCCTTCTTGTTTTCCTCCTTCAAAGTTCGAATTAGCACCTAATACGTAGTAGAATAGTAAATAGGCAATACCGATAATGATTATCATCGTAATGGCGGCGAAAAGCGACTTGAGGGTTGCGAGTGAGTCGTTTTTTTGGTTTGTTTCCATGAGGATTAAAAGATAGTTTTGGGGTTTGTTTTATTTTCGCCTCAAATATAGTGTTTTTTTAAAAACAAATCGAAAAACATCAAAAAATATTGTTTTTTTTTTATTTTTAGGAGAATATCAAGGGGAAATGCTTGTTTTGAGCATGATTATTTGGAAAAAACCTTACTTGCCTGCATTTTCTTCGTAGCCCATACTCAATCCTGTATCGCCTACTAATTTTATTTCTATGGCAGCTTTTTCTGTGCTGGCATTTTTGAACATGACGGTTACATTTTTGGCAACAGGATACAGTTGTTTTTCATTTGGCTTCAAATAGCCCAGCGATGCGGTAACTCCCGCATTGTTTTGTAGCACTTCTATGTTGTACTTGCCCACGTTGCGTATTTGTGCTTGATAATTGCCGTGTGTACCCTTTCCTAATACAAACGACTGACCGCTTTCAATATAGGTGGTAGAATTCAGGGTGCGGCAAGCCAACAAGGAAACGACAAGGAAGAATAAAAAAAGCAGGTTTTTCATGGATTATAAAGGTTCTAAAAGTAAATACACCTTGTAACAAGCGTGTAAAGCAAATTGTTTCCTTTATAAACACGGCTTTTTCGCGAAAAAGCACGATATTTGCAACATCGATTTGAAAAACAAATACCTCATGAAAAAAACGTTCCTAACTATAGCTATAGCATTGTGCGCTACCCAAGCTATGGCACAAAAAACGCCCAAGAAAGAAGCCACACCTTCTGTTGAGCGCAGTCTATTGGTTGAAACAACTAAAGCGGCAGGCAAGCAAACAGGTGCAGCAGAAGTTGATGCGAACATTACTGTAAATTATGGCGCAATGCACCATCACTTGCCCATAGGTACTATCATTAATGTACGCAATCCAAAAAATGAAAAGACCGTCATGGTTGAAGTGGTAGGCAAGATTACTGACCGCAACGCGCTGTATATGATCAAACTAAGCTCGCCTGCTGCCGAAAAAATAGGCGCGGAAGGGAAACAATTTGCCGTAGAAATAGAATTTGATGATAAAGGTGGTACAACTATTGTCGATAAACCGAATAAAAACGAGCCTGCCGTAGGTGCGCAAACGTACATCATCAAGTCAGGCGATACATTGTCGCAACTATCAAAAACATACGGTGTAACGGTAGGTGACCTAAAAAAGGCAAATGGTATCAAAAGTGACAAAATAAAAGTTGGGCAGAAAATTAAAATTCCAGCTCCGAAAGTGAAAAAATAATTAGCTGTAAAGCAAAGAAAACGCCCTTGCCTACGTAGGCAAGGGCGTTTTTGAGTATCTTACTTCTCCTCTACAAATTCAAATCTTTTTTTGATAGTCTTTTCTGTAGCTGGCACGCCATATTTTAACCAATGTGGCATAGGTGCAAATTTTAGGTAGTAGTCATAAAATTGTTGCATACGTACCGAAAGATCTTTCTTGTTTTTAGTTTCTACTAAGTTGTGGTCTTCGCCATTGTAAGTAAGCAACCAAACAGGGCGTTGCAATCTCCTCAAGGCTTGATAAAACTCTATTCCCTGATACCACGGCACTGCACCATCTTTGTCGTTGTGCATCATGAGCAAAGGTGTTTTCACTTTGTCAGCTTGGAAAAGCGGTGAATTTTCTAAATACGCAAATGGTTTATCCCATAACGTTGCTCCAATCCTACTTTGCGAACGCTCATATTGCGACATACGGCTGATACCCGTACCCCAACGCACTCCTCCGTAGGCACTCGTCATGTTTACTACAGGCGCGCCTGCCATCGCACACGCGAAAAGGTCGGTTCGCGTTACCAAATACGCCACTTGATACCCGCCCCAACTCTGTCCGTTCAATCCTATTTTTTCCTTATCTACAAAACCAAGCGTGAGTACATGAGAAACCCCCGACATAATAGCATCGTAAGCACTCTGCCCAGGTTGCCCCGTGCGATAGGGAATATCAGGCATAAACACGATATAGCCATTGCTTGTA
>JAYTNK010000299.1:0-8463 GCA_043748375.1 Cytophagales bacterium | reverse complement strand
TTGCTTTGCTTTATTTCCTGATAAGGTGCATAAAAAATTTATGGATAAACGCATAGAGGCATTAAGTAAGAAATATCACCCGCTTGATAAAAATTTTTTTCATCAGTTTGTTAATTTTAAAGAGGTTCATTTAAATGAAGCGTATGGCGACGGGTCTATCTCAACTACTTGGCTATGGATTATGGGTAGTATTGGTGTTTTTTTAATTATTACAGCTTGTTTTAATTTTATAAATATGGCAACAGCACAAGCCATGCGACGAGCAAAAGAGGTGGGAGTACGCAAATCAATGGGTAGCTCAAATGCTCAAATATTTAATCAATTTATGACAGAAACATGTGTTATTGTTTTCTTTGCTTTATTATTGGGTTTTGCTTCCGCAACTTCTGTACTTCCACACCTAAATGATTGGTTAGATACGAATATATGGCAAACAAAAGTAGATTTTACAGATGGTGTATTATGGCTTTTTTTATTGGGAATATTCTTTGCAGTAAGCCTATTAGGTGGTTTATATCCCGCGCTTATATTAGCAGGTTTTAAGCCTATTATAGCCTTGAAAGGCAGTGTTTCTACTCGCCAAATAGGGGGCGTATCCTTACGCCGTTTATTAATAATATTTCAATTTGTATTGATACAAGTATTGCTTATTTGTACATTACTTATCAATCAACAATTAAATTTCATGTTAAAGACAGATATTGGTTACAATACAAAGGGAGTTTTATGTCTTAATATTCCACGCATTGATAGTATTAATCAAGAAAGTTTTAGACAACGTATGTTGCAAATAACGGGTGTAGAAAAAATAACTTTACATTCTAATCCACCTACTATCAATTCAATGAATGTTACAGGATTTAGGTATGAAAACCGCAAAGAAATGGAGCAATATCCAGTAAGTATAAAAATGATAGATAGCTATTATTTAGATACATACGGTATGAAATTAGTAGCAGGTACAAATATTCCAGCCTCAGACACAATGCGAGGTTTTTTGGTAAATGAAATGTTTGCAGAACGTCTTGGTATAGCCAATCCTAAAGATATTATTGGCAAAATAATAACAGTAGGACGCAAGAGTAAAGCACCTATTGTGGGTGTATTAAAAAATTGGTATGACAGCTCTGTAAAAGACACGATAAATTCAGTCGTATTATTTTCTAATAAGGTGCATTATGAAAGTTGTGGTGTGAAATTGAATAGCGCAAACTTGCCTGCCACTATTAAAAATATAACACAACTTTGGAATAAATATTTTCCTGATTATATACTACAAACTACTTTTTTAGAAACAAGTATATTGAAGCCATATCAGCGCGACATGACAACAATGACTTTGATACGCTTTTTCTCTTTGGTAGCTATTATGATAGGTTGTTTGGGTATGTATGGCTTAATACGTTTTCTTGCCTCTCAAAAAATAAAAGAAATAGGTGTTCGCAAGGCGTATGGAGCAACCGTTGCGCAGATTTTATATTTATTTGGCATGGAGTTATTGCGTTTAATTACCATAAGTTTTTTTATTGCCTCGCCTGCCTCTTATTATATTATGCATTTATGGTTACAAAATTATGCGAATCGGATTGATTTAAATATAAGTCTTATCTTATTGTCTTTAGTAGCTTTGGGCATTACCTTTTTGCTGGCTATGTTTACGATTGGTTACGAATCATATAAAGCGGCAAGAAAAAACCCCTCCTTATCTTTGCGTTCAGAATAATACTTTAACCTTTCATTAAATCATAAATTTTTCTACCCTATTGTTTATTTAATTTATTATTCTTATGCTAAAAAATTATTTTCTTGTGGCTTTTCGCAATGTAATGCGCAACCGCATTTATACGCTTTTGAATGTGATAGGCTTGGCATTGGGCTTGGCGTGTGGACTGATAATCTTTTGGTTTATCCGCTTTCAAACTACACTGGATACTTTTCATGCCAATGTGGACAAAATCCATCAAGTTAATACTGTATTCAGCAATGACGGCATATTTTATAATCGTGGTGTACCACCTCACATGTCGAAAGCAATTCGTAAAGAAATACCTGAAATAAAGGCTTCGATGTGCGTAGTGCGCGAAGATATGTTGATGTCTGTTTTAGACAAAAATGGGAAGCCTATTAAAAAATTTAAGAACCGAAGCACTGTTGGCGCATTTGTAGAAGCGAGTTATTTTGAGATATTTACGTTCCCATGGCGCGTAGGCAACGCAGGTAAGACGTTCACGAAGCCCAACGTAATTGCCCTTTCTCATAATTTGGCTGAACGATACTTTGGCAATGAAAATCCTATAGGCAAGGTTATTCGTTTTGAGAACGAATTGAATCTTGAAGTAGTAGGAGTCTTTCATAATATTCCTGAAAATACCGAGCTACGACACGACTACTTTATTTCTTTCGCAACCTTAGAGGTAAATAAAAACTATAACTATGGTGGTCCTGACTTTTATGACCGAGACGGAAGCGAGAATTGGGGTGGTGTAAATTCAGAAACACATTGCTTTACGTTGTTTCCCGCAAATTTAAAACTTGCCTCCTTAGCACCCCGTATGGAGGCTTTAACCAAGAAATATCACCCTACAGAAAACCTGTATTTTAAGCATAATCTAGTTTATTTTAGAGGTATGCACTTTGACGGGCGTTATCAAGGCAATTCAATACCTATTTATTGGTTTTGGATTATGGGGGCTATAGGTGGTTTTTTGATTATTACTGCGTGCTTCAATTTTATCAATATGGCAACCGCTCAAGCCATGCAACGGGCTAAGGAAGTAGGGGTTAGAAAGTCGTTGGGTAGTACAAATGGGCAGATATTTAGGCAGTTCATGACTGAAACAGGCATAGTCGTATTCTTTTCGTTGCTGTTAGGCTTGGGCTTGGCGACTTCACTATTACCCTACTTGAATGTTTGGCTAAACACCTCTTTGTGGCAAAAAACAGTGCTTTGGAACGATTGGGGGCTTTGGGCAACCCTATTGGGCGGTTTTTGCTTAGTAACACTGTTGGGCGGACTGTACCCTGCGTTTATTTTGGCAGGCTTCAAACCTATTGTAGCACTAAAAGGCTCAGTGTCGACTCGGCAAGTTGGAGGCATTTCGTTGAGGCGTGCTTTGATAGTATTTCAGTTTGTATGGATACAATTATTGTTGATATGCACCCTTGTTGTAAATCAACAAACAAACTATATGCTCAAGGCAGACTTGGGTTACAACATACAAGGAATCGTAGATTTTAATGTGCCAAGACCTGACAGCATCAACCAAGAAACATTCAAACAACGTATGCTCAAAATACGTGGCGTGGAAAAGATAACACTGCGCTCTAACCCGCCGACTGCGGGAGGCATGAGCAATACGCGCTTTAATTATGAAAACAGAAAGGAATTGGAAAAATGGGCAGTCAGTACCAAAAATGGCGATGAAAGTTATATAGATACCTATGGACTGAAGCTGGTGGCAGGCAAGAACCTACCTAAGTCGGATAGCATTGCGGCTTTTTTGGTAAACGAACGCTTTGTAGAGCGTTTGGGCTTGGCAAATCCAGCAGAATTGGTAGGCAAGTACCTAACTATATGGGGCAGAAAGGCGCAAGTATGTGGGGTAGTGAAGAACTTTCATGATAGGTCTTTGCAAACCGAAATAAATCCTACAGCCATATTTTCGTTCAAAAACAACTATGGAGGAGGAGGAATTCGCATGAACGCATCAGATACAGCAAAGGTGATGCGCGACATAGGCAAGTTATGGAATGAGTATTTTCCTGACTATATATTCCAATATGGCTTTTTAGACGAAAGCGTCGCGAAGCAATATGCAGGCGAGAACGCAACACTAAAGTTGATACGTTTTTTCTCTTTTATCGCTGTATTTATTGGATGTTTGGGTATGTATGGCTTGATACGCTTTTTAGCGGTGCAAAAAACAAAAGAAATAGGCGTGAGGAAAGCATACGGGGCAACCGTTTCTCAAATTCTGTACTTATTCGGCATAGAAATGTTACGTCTTATAAGTATTGGTTTCCTCATAGCCACACCTTTAGCCTACTACCTCATGGATTTATGGTTGCAAACCTACATATATCGAATAGACATCGCAAGAAGTATTTCGTTGTTGGCATTGGTAGCTCTAAGCATTACATTTTTGTTGGCAGCACTTACTGTTGGGTATGAATCATACAAAGCCGCGCAAAAAAATCCTTCGTTGTCATTACGTTCCACATAAACGACAAGTTTTGTTGCATAATAGTTGGCAGGCAAGTTCACACCTTGCCTGCCAACTATGGTATTTGGCAGGCAAGTTTGCTAAAATGCTGTAAAATATATAATTTTGTGGCGCAAATAAAAGTCAATTATTTTACATCTATAAAATATTGATTATCAGTATTTTGTAATCGCAAACTAAAAACCTTATGAACACTTTAGAACACCTTATTCAAAATACAGTTTGTCAAGTTATACAAGGTAGTACAAATATACAAATAGATAAAATTTGTTTTGACTCACGTCAAGTTTTGCCCAATACGCTTTTTATAGCCACCACAGGCACGCAAACAGACGGACATCAATACATCAAAACTGCCATAGAAAAAGGCGCGACTGCTATCATCGCTGAACGCGCCACAACAGACTTGCCTGCCCACATTACCTACATAATATGCCCCAACAGTGCAAAAGCACTTGGGCAAATAGCCGCTATTTGGTACAATAACCCCGCACAAAAACTTAAAATTGTAGGCATTACAGGTACAAATGGTAAAACTACCGTAGCTACTTTGTTATTCAAATTATTCCGCAAATTGGGCTACAGTACAGGCTTAATCTCTACCGTCCAAAATCAAATTAACGAACAAATATTTCCCACCCAATTTACCACACCTGATGCCCTTACCCTGCAAGGGTTATTAGCAGAAATGCTCAAAAAAGGCTGTACACACGTTTTTATGGAGGTAAGTTCTCACGCGCTTGTCCAAGAAAGATGTGCGGGGATGACCTTTGCAGGGGCTGTTTTTACAAACATCACCCACGACCATTTAGACTTTCATGGTACTTTCGATAACTATATAAAAGCAAAGAAAAAGTTTTTTGACGAACTTACGCCCGATTCATTCGCCTTAGTAAACCTTGACGATAAACGCGGAAAGATTATGTTGCAAAACTGCCCCGCTCAAACACAAAGCACATTCGCCCTGCAAAGCCTTGCCGATTTTAAAGGGAAAATAATAGAAAATACTTTGCAAGGCTTACTATTAGAAATTAAGCAACAAGAAGTATGGTTTCGACTTATTGGCGATTTTAATGCATACAATCTCATGACAGTCTATGCAACTGCCCTTCTGCTCGACGAGCCTGAAGAGGCTGTACTCATAGAACTTTCAGGCATTACAGGCGCAGAAGGACGCTTTGACCAAATACGCGCCCCAAGCGGCAAAACTGCCATAGTCGATTATGCACACACCCCCGATGCCCTCAAAAACGTACTCATGACCTTAGAGCAGTTAGCAACAGAAGGGCAACGTATTATTACCGTAATAGGTTGCGGAGGCGATAGGGACAAAACCAAACGCCCTATCATGGCGCGTATCGCCTGTGAGTTTAGCCAAATTGCTATTCTTACTTCTGATAACCCACGCACCGAATCGCCTACCCAAATTCTTGACGATATGTTCGCAGGGCTTAGTATCACCGAGCGCAAAAAAGCATTGCGTATGGAAAACAGAAAAGAAGCCATCGAATACGCTTGCGCACTCGCTCAACCAAATGATATAATACTCGTGGCAGGCAAGGGACACGAAACGTACCAAGAAATAAATGGTATCCGCCATTCATTTGATGACAAGGAAGTATTGAAAACATTTTTAAAATAGAAAATATGAACTATTACCTCGTCCTCGACCTTGAAATGTCGGGAATGGAAGTAGGCTGGCACGAAATTTTGCAAATCGGAGCCGTACTATATGACCAAAATTGGCACGAATTAGGGCAATTCCTCGATGATGCTTGCCCCGAAAACAAAGAAGCCTTCTCGACAAGTGCTGAAAAAGTACACGGTTTAAGCTGGGACGAGCTGCAAGATGCAGCTATGATTTATGACCTCTTGCCTGAGTTTGAAGACTGGATTTTGGAGAAAATCAACATCAAAAACCCAACCTTAGCAGACCGAGAAAACGCACTACGAAAAGTAGTTATCTGTGGACAAAGTGTAATCAATGACATCAATTTTTTGCGCCACGCCTATCAACAAGAGAAAATGAAATGGAATTTTGCAAACGCGCTCATTGACCTGCATACGCTGTTCTTCTTTTATGAAGAAATATTGCGTGCCAATAACCGAGAAACAGCACGTGGTAGGAGTTTGGGCAAAATAGCTGCCTTGTTTGGCTATCACCGCGAAGACACGCTGCATAATGCCCTCGAAGATGCTATCCTCACAGGCAAGTGCCTAAAACATATATTCGAAAGTGCTAAAGAACTAAAATTTCCAAGCTAAAAAACAACACCAAAGTAGTAATACTTTGGTGTTGTTTTTTAAATTATTTCCGCACGAGTATAGTGCAATCTTCATAGCCATAATCGTGTAAAAGAGCTACATTTTCTGAAAAATTTTGCTTGCAGTAGTCAAATAAAAAGCACACATCAGCATAATACAAATCTATATTTCTATCAGTTGTAGCAGTGTATTTTGTCAAAACATTGAAAGCAAAGCCTTTTGAACTTTTTTGGTTCATAGTCGTAACGGTTTCCAATAGGTAGGCAAGCCATTGTTCATCTGAATACCCATAACGCAGATTAAAAATACCACACGCTATAGTATAGTCAGCTTTTTCAATTTGTGTGGCGACTTCAATTTGCTCAAAACGTACATTTTCCCACTTCTCATATTTTCTCCTTGCCTCCGTTATCATATCAGGCAATATGTCATAACCTACATATTGAAAGGGAACTTTCAAATGCTCTTGTAAAAAGAGTGCGAAATCGCCTATCCCACAACCTACATCATGCACCACAAATGACTCACCAGTAATCACTTGACCTAACTTTTCAAATCGGATTTGTTGTGCCTCTACGCTTTTCCAACCAACTCTCCTAGCATCTGTATCAAAGTAGGTAAGACGGTTGTAGTAATAATCTTCATGCATTTGATTATACATAATATATTTAGTTTTTCTGGCTAAAAAAAAGCATTATAAAAAATGCCAAAGTTTTGCAACTTTGGCGTTTTTACAAAGCATTTATTTTTTTGGTTTTTTTGTTTTGCCTTTCTTTTTTCCATATTTCCCCATGTTATAGGCAAATCTTTCTGCATCTTGTAAGCCAACCTCGCGCCCTAAAAGTTTGCCATCTGCCCCAAAGAAAAGAATAGTAGGATAGGCATCTACATTGTATTGGGAGGCAAGTTTCACTCCCTCGCCTTTTTCTGCATCTAATTTATAAGACAAGAAACCAGCATTTGAAATCTTGCCTACCTCGTCATCAGTAAAAGTAAATTTAGCCATTGTTTTACAAGGGCCGCACCAAGTTGTATAAACATCAACCCAAAATGGTTTCTTTTCTTTTTCAGCAGCAGCGAGGAGTTCATTCCAAGAACCTTCGAAGAATTTCACCTTTTCTGCAGGTTGAGCCTCACCGCCGCCTTTTCCCTGTAGGGAGGCTTGCGTCTGCATACAACAAGTTTTTGAGGAGGCATTGGCACATTCCTTGCCTTGTTCAGGGCAAGATTTTTTGCTGACAACAGCTTGCGTATGACTGCTTCCTTGGTGCATCACCATAGCGGCACAGCCCATCAATAGCATAACAAAAACAGCGTATTTCATGACAATAAAGGGTTAATTATATATTTTTTTACCAAAAATCGAGAAAAAAACATGAAATTCCAAATCTTTCAGTAACTTTGTTTTGTTAAATCTGTTTTTTTCCATAACTTAGCCCCAAAATAGACAATAGACTCTCGCAAAAGCACTTTTCCTCTCTCAAAATAAACTTTTGAATTATATATTGAAAATAAAAAAATATTGACATGGCTTACTGTGAACTTTGTGAACGCGAAGTAGCCCGCACTTCCCGACATCATCTCTTGCCCAAGCAAAAGGGCGGTAAACATACTATTACGGCTGACTTGTGCCAACCTTGTCATGGTACAATACACCGCACTTTTACTAATACAGAACTTGCCCGACACTTTACTACTTTAGAAGCACTTCGAAATGCTGAAAAAATGTTTGTCTATCTTCAGTGGATACGCAAGCGCAAAGTGGAAAAATTGTAAATATAGCACGCTTAGAAACAAAAATTAGCACGTTTTCTTTTTAAGTAACAAATAAGCTATTTTGTCTTTTGTGAGTTACATTTACTACCTAAAAAGAAAACGCACAAAAATTAAATGGATTTGCAGATTGCTTAAGGCTTTTTTATACAAAAGAACATTTATTTTCGTACCATGCAAGCATCAAATATATTTTTCACTA
>JAYTNK010000298.1:0-4243 GCA_043748375.1 Cytophagales bacterium | reverse complement strand
TTTGCATCGTATAACACGTATTGGCGAAAATAAATAGCTGATTATGAGTTAGTTAAGATGTTAGAAATCATCGCTATTTAGTTCGCCAATACACGCATTATGTGCCATTTTAGAGCGACCGTCAAACAGACAAATATTCAATGACAGAAATAGACATCTTAAAATTTGCACTTAATCAATTTGCTGACTTATCAGCGAACGACTTTGAACTTTCTAATGCTTTTTGGCAACAAAAAGAATACAAGAAAGGAGAATATTACAACCAACATAAATCAGTATGTAAATACTTAGGGTTTATAACTACTGGTGTTTTCCGTTCCTACATTATCGACAACAAGACAAGTGAAGAGAAAAACGTTTTTCTGTATTCAAAAAACCAATTTGTTGTAACATTTAAGAGTTTTATAAACCAAATTCCTTGCGACTATCACACACAAGCTATGACAGATGCTTCGGTAGTTTACATCAACATAACCGACCTACTCTCACTTTATAAACAATCACATAAGTGGGAAAAATTTGGACGACTTTTGGCACAAGAAGCATTTAACGTATCAATTCGGAGAACAGAGAGTTTTATTTTCCAATCACCCGAAGAACGTTATTTAGATTTGATAAAGTATCATCCCGACATTTTTAATAATATTCCATTATATCATATCTCATCATATTTGGGCATTCAAGGGCCTTCTTTAAGTCGTATCAGAAAAAGAATTTCGGGCAAATGATACGATTTTAACTTGGGTTAATATTTAGCTGAAAAAGAAGAGAGACTTTTGCTGTATGAAAACACAAAGCAAATTTCTATTATCAGTTTTGTTGTGCTTGACACTACAAACAAATTCTTTTTCACAAAATTTAAACAACGAAAAAATGATAAAATCAAAAACAATCGTGTTCATACACGGACTATTTGTAAACCCAGAAAGTTGGGCAGAATGGAAAACTTATTTTGAAGCAAAGGGATATAAATGCTATACCCCAGCAAATCCTTCTCACGAAGGCAATCCAACGGATTTAAGAAAACAAATCAATCCAAATTTAGCAAAAGTAAATTTTGAAGATGTTGTAAACAACATTGTAAAGTTGATTGACACCTTACCCGAAAAGCCAATTGTTATTGGTCATTCATTGGCAGGTTTGGTAGTTCAAAAATTAGTTTCATTGGACAAAGTAGCCGCTGGCATTTGTATTGATGGAGCAGCACCGCAAGGAATCGTAACTACAAAATGGAGTTTTTGGAAAGTTAACGGTTCTGTTGTAAATCCATTCAAAGGAAATTCTGTTTTCGAACCAAATAAAAAATGGTTTCACTATGCCTTTTGTAACACAATGACAAGAGAAGAATCCGACATCGTATTTGACAAGTATGTAGTTCCCGAAAGCAGAAACATTCCGAGAGGAACACTAAAAAGTTTTGCGAAAATTGACTTTAAGAAATCACACAAACCTTTACTTTTTATTGCAGGAGAGAAAGACCATTGTGTGCCTGCATCATTAAACTTGAAAAATTTCAAAGCATACAAAGACACAACAAGCATAAGAGAATTTAAAGAGTTCAAAGGACGTGGACACTTTATTTGCGGAGAACCAAACTGGCAAGAAGTAGCAGACTATATTTTGAACTGGTTGAAATAACAGTGAAAAAAAACGGCACATAACAGCGGTTTTGCGTCAGGCGGGGTTCAGTGCTTCGTTTGACGCTTTTTGCTATATTTGAACTTCGGTTCTTCGTATCAAGTTTAGTGGTAAAAACCCGCCCGAACGCAAAGCCGCAAACCGTTACTAACCGTTGCCTATTAAAAAATTCAGCTTCTGCCAACGTTGGCAGAAGCTGTTTTTATAAGTATCAGTATCTTACAAAATAGTTTTATAGTGAATGGTATCCAAGCAAAAAATAGTGTCGGCTACATAATTGAGTGGGCTGTTGCACAGGCGCAAAGAACCATCTGGCAACAGCATCACAGGCGCATTTTCATATACATTGCTGGGCAATGTGATAGGGACTGTATAAAAATGCGGTCTTTCGGGTAGGTAAGCGATGCCTAAAATTTGTGCTATGTTAGCATTTCCGCCTCCATTGTATTTTGCTCTCCCGATGAGTTGTGCCTCTTGCCTGAAGCTTTTGCGGATAGACAAAGGGTAAATCGGGGCATAATCTATCCAACTGCTGGTCAAAAAAGGCGCGAGAGGCGTGTCGGTATGGATAGTATCCGCTAATCTCACAGATAAATCAGCGAAGCGTGTCGGGAGAGGAAAGCCTTCTGCCCCGATAACGATATAATCACCCGTAACAGGTGGCAAATTCATTACTTGTGCTAAATAGGTTTCGAATACATTCGCTGTGCCACCTCCGAAAAGCGGTCTTGCATCACTTTGGGTATTAGACAAATAGGCTATATATTTCGGGGAGGCGAGGTTCAAACTGGTGATGGCAGGCAAGGTATGGAGTTTGCCGTTCAGCAATACGATACCTTCCGAAACCGCAAAATTAGGGTAGGTAAGGGGCGTTAATACGCCACCACTCAACACAAACGGCGTGTTAAAATCGGTCAATAGCTTATCCATCGCGAACCCGTAGGCTTGCAAAGTAGCTAAATCATTTATTTTCAAATGTGTGCCGTTGCCTGTCGGTACAGTGTTTTCTGCGATATATCTTTTCATAGTTTTTGTAGGGTATTAGAAAGTAGCTATGCTATATTTCTTGCCTGCCAGCTTATAGCGTTTTATCATGCTGTTTAATTTACTTGTGTCATAGAGCAGTGTGGCAGGCAAGTTCACCACAAAATCATAGAGCAGGGTATTGTTTTCGCCATTGAAAACGAACGCCTCTGTTTCGGTCGTGGCATCTTTGAAAAAGTAGGTTTCATTATTTTGTACAAATGTACCTTCACCATTGAATATAAAGACCTCCTGCCGATTGCCATCGCCTATATAAATCCTACGGAGCGTATTATCAAAGGCATCATTCAACAACCGCTCAAGCGAAATGACTTGTCCTGTAAAATCTAATTGATAGCGTTTATCAGCCACAAACGACACAAACTCGCTATGCTTCGTGTCCGCAGGCGAGAGCAATACCGATAGCCAACCTATCATTTTCGGTTGTCTAAGAACAGTAGGTAGCAAGTAAGTTACCAATAAATGGAGGTTCCAAGCGTAGTCGTTCATATAGGGGTTTTATACGGCTATGTAAGTCAAGTTATAATAAGCAAGGTCAAGGCGCAAATAACCAGCGATGGTTTGATACGCACTATTCAAAAGGGTGTCTGTCGCGCCTTGGATAGCCCGCATAATGGCGGTGTCTTGATTAAAATTTACCACGCCTACTTCGTCATCTATAGCATCTATGAGTTTGTTTTTGTAAAACTTCCCATCAAAAGGTATGGCAAACAAAAAGTTTTCGACAGCCGTTTGCACCCGCGTTTGTATGTCGGATAGCAAATACTGCCCGTCATATTCTATAGTAGCAGTGAGGCGAAGCTGGTCAGCAGGCAAGGAGATGACGTTCACCAACGTGCCTGCGCCTTTCATTTTGTTTATATAAATCGTAAAAGCTACTATTTCAGCAGGCGATAGCGCGGTAGGCGAGGCAGGTGTCCCTTTTGCCACTTTCATATTCAGGATATTGCCTGATTCGGTCATAGACGCAAGCGTTACAATTTGCTTGCCTACATCTATTATGCTGTAAGGTTGATTATCGGGCAGTTGTTCTACCGCATCGCCATATTGGAACTTCTTGGCAATGCCTACAAACCAAACGGTAGTTCCCCAAGTAGCCAATGCGATTTTTGCTTCTACTTCTGCTACGAAGGCATCTTGCAACTGCTGTTGGACAAGCAGAGTTTCCGCGATAATGTCTATCCACAACAACCAAATAGCCGTAAGACTGGGCGAGTTAAGCCCTGCTAAGGTTACGTTCGCATTTTTCGCTGCTACGATTTGCGTTTTTATTTCCTGAAGAGTGCTTGCCATAAATATACAATATTTTGTGCTATTTGATAAACGCCTGCTGCTAAGATTAGTAACAAACACAATGTAAAAATCCATTTTTTTGAGCAGGCTCGGAGGTCGTTATCGTCTACCCACTTTTGAAATCGCTTTATCATACGTCTAACAAAATATCTAATTCTTGCTTTGTCTTTCCTTGCGTTTGCACATCTGTAATCGCCAAAAACCCATGCGCATTTATTGCCTCGCTTGTCCAATAATCTGCCAATGCTTTTGCTTGCGCTTCTAATTG
>JAYTNK010000297.1:0-3851 GCA_043748375.1 Cytophagales bacterium | reverse complement strand
GGGCTTTCAAGCGTGGTGGCATTATCCTGAACGCCATGCCTTGTTAGTATCTTTGCTTACGTTGGCAGTCTTTCACACAGGCATAGCCCTATCTCAAATATTTAATCCTATGAATTCAAGCGAGCCGTACTTGGCGGGAGTGTTTCACAGCTTATTTGCGTTTGGCTTTTGGGTATATTATTTTAAAGAGTTATAAATTTTTTGAAATAAAAAAAAATAGCATAAAAATTGAAACTATTAAACAAACTATAACAAACTACTGCTGTGCGTACTATTATCACGATACTACTAAGTCTTGCCAACGCGCTATTCATGTTGTGGCTTACTTTCTTTTTGCTGTCTATTACTCAAGTACTGCCTGATGAATATGAATTGGTACGGTGGACTTCCATAGGCAAAAATTTAGTATTAAAGATGGAGAAAAAGCCTGATTCAAGCCGCTTCCTATTTGTGAATGTGGCGTGGGATAAACTGCTGATTGATAAGATAGACGAAAGCATTTCTACAGGTGTTGTAGAAAAGAAACCCTCTGTGGTAGATTTTTGGCTAAATAATAGTACCAAAGAGTCATCTAAAAAACAAATTGAGCAGAAGAAAGACACATCGACCAACGTTGAGAAAGGGGAAATCCCCTTAGACACCCTCCAAATACCCTCTGACACTCTTGCTTTACCCAAAACAGATACAATCGCCCAAAATGTCCCCGACCTAAATGCAGGCTTAGGCGATATAAAACTACCAATGGGTAGTATTGCCATTACAGATAGAGCTAAATTAGCCGCTTTCATGAACCTTTTGAAGCGAAGACCTAACCATAAAGTAGTGTTGCTTGATGTAAACTTTAAAGATAACACACCTTACGACTCACTTCTCACTGAACTTATAAACACCGTACCAAGAACACTTGTGTCCTCGCACATAGACGATAACAACGTGCCAGAGCCGTTAGACTTAAAAATAAAACCTATTAGTCTTTCCAACCTTGAAAAGGCATACGGAATGGCACTGAAGTTTAAGCTATTTTACAATGATTCTATCAAAACTACCCCTATTCGTATATACGAAACAATTTACAATAAAAAATTCAAAAAAACAAATTGGTTTTATTATTTGGGCGATAAACCCGTACTTAATTCATTTATATTGGATTATAGAATTCGCAAATATCATTATGACACGCAAAAATATGCCAAAGTGCATCTTGGCGAATGGATAAGCCCCGCTTACAAATCTATTTATATGCCTTGTGTGCCTTCAGAATACAATATTGACTCCATTGATGTAGCGTATGCAGAAGATTTTATTCATAAACTTACCAAAGATAAAATCATTATTGTAGGGGATTTTGAAGACCGCGATATTCACGAAACTATTTATGGTGCCATTCCTGGGCCTATGATTTTGCTTGATGCTTTTTTAGCGGTAGAAGCAGGCGATAATGTGATAGCGGTAGGGTTTTTGTTATTATTGTTTTTATCGTATTGGTTTATCTCGTATGTAACGTTCATGTATAATCAAATTTATCCAAAATGGGTAGAGAAACTTATCTATAGGCGAACGGATTATCAGGAGAGCTTTTTTGAAACCTTTACAGTTTATTTATTGTTTTTTGCTATCCTTTCTGTTACATCTTTCTTCTTGTTTAATATTCACGTGGGCGTTTTAGTATTGGCATTTTACATGAATATTTTAGAAAAAATAAGAAAGTGGAACTTAACCCAACGCCTTACTCGTTTTATACTCCGTGAAAAAGTATTCAAAAAAGAAGCCTAAATAATTAATGCCATGAAAAAATACACTTTGTCATTTTTTTTAAGCCTATTTTTGGTGTGCCATGTAGCACTTGCGCAAGATATGTTCAAAAAACACCGACAAACGCAAGCGCGTTTTGTGCCTGCTTTTGGCATACAAGGTGGAAGCATAGTAGGTGTACACGCTCAGTACTATCGAGGTGCTGTATCAGCTACACGTACACAGAGCAAAGCATTTTTCAAACAATTTGCGGTTGATTTACGTGTAGGAGTTGAAGGCTACTTGCCGCTCATGCCTACCGAATATGGGGGAGGCAAGTTGCGCCCAGGTGGCATACAAACCTGCTTATCAGGGCTTTATCATTTCATGAATACAGGCAGTGGTGAACTTAGCCTTTATGTAGGCGCAGGCTTGCAAACAGGCATCAGGCAATATACCAAAATCTCGCCTGCCCAAAATACAAGCGGCTGGAATGCAGGTGGCGTAGCTCGATTAGGCACAGAAATTTTGGTGAAGCGATTAGCCTTTAACCGTAGTCGCGAGGCATATATCACTTTGTTTTTAGAAGGCAATCTATACAGCGAATTTATACAACACTCACCCTACAGTTTTATAGGTGGTGAAATAGGCTTGCGCCTCAATACTTGGCATTGGTAGGCAAGGCAGGCAAGTTATTTTAAACTATGAAAATAAAATCTCCATACACTATTGATGAATACAAAAACCTATCAACGCAAAACGCAACAACAAACTAACCAACTCTTCTTCTGGTTTGTATTGGGTTTGTACGCCATAGGATTAGCTCTTGCTCCCTTTCACCAAACATGGGAGATAGCCATAGGAGTAGGCACAAGTTGCTTGATTTTATTTTTAGCAACAAGTTTAATATTCAAAACTGCTTTTTTTACGCACAACGCAACGGGTGTAGTATTCGCTGTATTTGCGTGGCAATTTTCGTATCAATTAAAATACATCCATGAGGCATCCCATTTTTATTTTATTGGCGCAGCCGCATTGATTTTATACCAAGATGCACGTGTTTTCGTACCTTATATGTTGATGGGTTTGATTTGGCAAACATCCACTCATCAACAAATAAATAACACAACTTGGTTTACATCTGCATTAATGATGAGTTTGATGTTGGTCATAAATCTACTCTGTGCTTGGATTGCCTATACTCTTAGGAGTAAAAACCGCAAAAATTATGAAACGCAATTAAAAACAGACGAAAAACTCAAAGCATTAGAAACAAGTTTGGATTGGATTATCCATATATCAGAAGGCGAATTAACCCATGCCAATGACCAACTATTGCATGGTATTGCGGGGAGTAGTCGATTAATAGAAATGAAAAATAGGCTTGGAAAAGCAAAGGCGTTAGAGGAAAAAGAAAAATTTGCTAATTCGGGTTTAGCGCAAATATCAGAAGTCGTAAGCGACCATGATTATGATTTAGAAGATTTATCGAGCCGATTATTAAATAAAATTGTTACTTATTTTGAAGCGCAACAAGGCTCTTTTTATCTGTTGGAAGACACAGATGAGGGTGAAATGCTCGTACTCAAGGGAGCGTATGCCTGCAATCCCGAAAAAGAAAATAGACACATATTAGGGCAGGAAGAGGGTTTTATAGGGCAAGCCATGAAAGAACGGATAACCTTGCAAATGCATGATATTCCCGCTCATTATTTCAAAATAACGTCTGGGCTGGGTAGTATCTTACCCAAGATGGTGATAGTTGTTCCTATACAAACTACAGAAGATGTAGTGGGCGTGATAGAATTAGCCACGCTAAATCCACTTGAACCTTATAAAATAGACCTTTTGGAAAAAATGGCAGAAACCATCGCCTCCAGTATTTTAAGCATCAAATTTAACGACACTACCGCTAACCTACTCTTAGAATCTAGACAACTTGCGACTCGCCTACAAGCGCAAGAAGATGAAATTCGCCAACATCTCGAACAAATGCACCTAAACAACGAAGAGGCTGAAGGGAAAATAAAAGGCTTTCTTAAGGAACTGCAGGAAAAGGAAATAGAAATTCAACGTTTAAAAAAAACTAGCTCTATTGTATAGTGAGTTTTCTTTTTTAG
>JAYTNK010000296.1:0-5259 GCA_043748375.1 Cytophagales bacterium | reverse complement strand
CTTCATCAGCATCATTACTGACAATAAAACCCTCACTCAAAAACTTATCCTTGAATAGTTATGAAAAAATACTTTTTTATATTGTCCCTGCTCATACTTGTCAATAGTTGTATTGACAAAGAAGTAGGCTTAGGCGTTGAGGAATTCGTCATTAGTGGTAAAGTTTATAGTGATTGTAGCAAAAATAAGCTCTACAAAAATACGCCTTTGGAAATACAAAGCGGTGGGCATGGATGGGGTGGACAGAAAGTAGAGGTCTTGGCTACAGGTAAGACAAGTGAAGATGGTAGCTTCTCTATTACTTATAAAACTTCACGTGCTGCACAAGGTTTATCGCTTACCATTCCTGCTAATGATGATGTACAAATGTTTATACCCATAGGCGTGCATGCCATCAGACCTATAGAAAATATGATAGATAAAGATTTTTATATCAGCCCAAAAACTGATGTGAAGGTACGCATTAAATGTGGAAGAATTTATACCAATCAGGATACTTTGTATATCAATCAACCCTTTGCGTATGATAGCCAAAACCAACCTATCATTCATAAAATAGTGGCACCTCAAACAAATATGATTTTGGATTGGAAAGATGGAAAACCAAAATTTAATTCTAATTGTGGTGCGGCTTATGGTATAAGTTGGGCTGAGTACAAAAAAGCCTCATCAGGGGTAAATGGGAAGCCTGAGTATAACTTTTTCCGTTTCAACTACCCCACTTGTGAGAACTCGCCTATGGAGATAGTACTGAACCTGCCGTAAGGAACTGTGGGGCATAGCAGATGCGGGAAATCTCGCATCTGCTATTTTAAAAACAACCAAAATAAACTAAAATGCTATGCTAAAAAACATGAACGTAAGCAAGGAAACTTACCTACGTCTATTCCCTAATCAGAACGCAGAAAAAAAAGATATTTTGTTTAGTATTGCAAACCAAACCCCTAAGGAACGGACATTAAATAACTTTATCTTTTAACCTTAGTAAAAGACTGACAGGCAGTTATTTAATAGCGTACCTCGCACTTCTTATTTCGTACCTCTTCCTAATTCATAATTTTCAATTCCCAATTCTCTATACCTTTATCCCAATATTTGCAATCAATGGCTAAGAAATCGGGGTTTTGTAAGTTGGGTTTGTTATAGACTAACGGTTTTTTTTCAGCATAATCAACAATCTGTCCTCCCGCTTCTTCAATAATAATTTGCGGGGCGGCTGTATCCCATTCCATGGTAGGTCCAAAGCGTGGGCAAAGATTGATGTGCCCTTCTGCAAGCCGCGCTAATTTTACGGCACTCCCCAAATGTAATACTTCGGCTTGCGGAAAGTCAGCTACAAAATTGGCGGTTTTCTCATTATAGTTATGCGAAGAGGTTATTATTTTCAGATTTTTGCCTTTTGGTGTAAACTTTTGAGCGGTATGCAAGGGCGTTTTCTTACCTAATTTATCTAACTCAAACGCCCCTCGATGGCGTATGCCAAAGTACATCTGCCCTGTGGTAGGCAAGAACATTACCCCTAAAATCGGCTTATCGATATGTATCAAGGCAATGTTAATGGCAAAATTTCCCGTTTTGCGTACAAACTCTTTCGTACCATCTAAAGGATCGACCAACCAAAAATACTTCCAGTCTTTACGCTCTTCATAGTCAGGCATTTCTGCTTCCTCGCTTAGGATAGGCAAGCCTGTTTTAGCCAAATAAGCCTCTATCGCTTTGTGCGATTGGCGGTCAGCCTCTGTTACAGGCGATTGGTCGCTCTTTTTATCTACAGTAAAATTAGTTTGATATACTTCAAGAATGACCACACCTGCCACGCGCGCTCCTTGGCAGGCGGCATCAAGACAATCAGCTATAACAGGTAACATATAAATCGTTTTTTTAAATATGAGTATTAAGGATTAGGGAAAAGCAAAAAGAGAACCAGTTTAAATTAACGCGTTTTTTTATCTGTAATATATGGTTCTTAGAAAGTTATAGCGGAAGCTACCAAAATATATGAGCAGTCATGCTGTAAGAATCTGTTTTTCAGGCTTTTGCGGTGTGCTAAAGTGCATAACAGACGCTTACAGTGTGGCTATCCCGTAATAACTTTCGAAGAACCTAATATACACATCGGAAAGTGGTTTTGGGAGATTAGACAACCCCGAATGGGGTTAAACTATGAATAGCCCTACGTGAAACGTGGGGTAAGCGAAAAGTCATATCCCAAAACCAATTTCGTATGTGTATATATATAATAACCATGAAAATACCAACTCACTTAAGGCTTGTTTTTCTAAATTTATAATTTAATTCACTCATTATTTACGACTTGTTTGCTTTGATAATATTGCTCCCAATGCCAAGCCGAGAGCGTCATCTCGTCTAAAGTTTTAGTAGCTTTCCAGTTCAATTCTTTTTCTACTAACTGTACATCGGCATAGACAGCCGAAACATCCCCTTCGCGTCTTGGCGACAAAGTATAAGAGAGTTTGATGCCTGAAACCCGTTCAAACGATTCGATAACTTGCATCACAGAATACCCCTTGCCTGCCCCAACATTAAAGACCTCATAGTTTTGAGTTTGTTTATTTTCCAACAGTCTTTGTGTGGCGGCTATGTGTGCTTGCGCTAAGTCCTCTACGTGTATATAATCGCGCACACACGTTCCATCTATGGTATCATAATCATGCCCAAAAACGTGGAGTTCTGCTCGAATACCTAAGGCTTTTTGCATCAAAACAGGCACTAAATTATTAGCAGGGGTTTTAGAAGTTTCCCCCAAAAAGCCCGACTCATGCGCACCTACAGGGTTAAAATAACGCAAAGCTATAATAGGGAACGAGCCGTGTCGCGCTTTTGCCACATCTTGCAAGATTTCCTCGCTCACTTTTTTGGTATTGCCATAAGGCGACATCGCTTGTGTAGGCGTTTGCTCAACCACAGGCAAGGAGTGCACCTCCCCATATACGCTACAGGAAGACGAGAAAACTAAGTTTTTTAGTCCATTTTCTTCCATTGCACGCAATAAATTCAACAAACTACCCAGATTATTTTGGTAGTATGCCAGTGGGTTTGCTACCGACTCGCCTACCGACTTGTGCGCTGCAAAGTGTATAACCGCCTCTATCTCAGGATGTTGTTTTAAATAAAGAGAGAGTCCTTTATAATCTTGCATATCTATTTTTGCAAACGAAGGTTTTTTGCCTGTGATACGCTTAATACGATTCAAAGTTTCTAATTCGGCGTTCGCGAGGTTGTCTAATATCAAAACTGTATAACCTACTTGTTGCAAGGCAAGAGCTGTGTGTGAGCCAATATAACCTAAACCGCCTGTTATTAAAATAGTTGCCATGTATGTTTTTGTTTTTGATGCAAATAACACCTTTTTTGTGCAATATACAAAAGTTTACAAAAAAAAATATACCTTTGCCTATCTAAAAACATAAAAAACTTATAAACCGATTCAATGCCTTTTAAAACCGCTCATTTTTTCAGTCTGCCAATAGGTTTGCTGCTGTTTGCTTTATGCCAAATAGCGTGCGCAGAGCCTTTATTGATAGGTGAGGGCTTTAAACAAACACCATTAGGGCGATACATAGGTGTATATAGTTGTGAGGGCAAGCCGTCCCTTGCCCGCATAAAGCGTGATACCACTTTATTCAAAGGACAACACGAAGATATCTTACGCTTGCCTATTTCGCAGGCAAGTAGCGGCTATTGGGTAAAACTTCGTTTGCAAAATATTACTGATGAGCGCAAGCAATTTATCATAGAAATAGAAAACCCGTTGTTGCACGAAGTAGAATTCTTTGAAGTAAAAAATGGCATTCAAAAACATAACCACACAGGAAATAGATTTGAATACAATACAAGAAAAGAAAAACATACTACTTTTTTATTTCGCACACAACTTGCTCCTCAAGAAGAAAAAGATTACTATTTTTATATAGCCCAACAAGGGCAAAGTATCAACTTGCCTATACATCTATATACGACTGAAGCATTTTACGAACGCCTTTCTATTGTGCAAGCGAATTTATGGCTCGCTGTAGGCGCGTTGCTGATGCTTGCGCTCGTGCTATGGTGGTTCGCAGGCAAGTTTTGGAATGATTTTTTTGCAGCACTCGCCTTATATGTGTCGAGTTGGGTATTGCTTGTATTGGTGTATAGTGGGGTGAGTTACCCTTTACTTTGGCATAATGCCTCGCACTGGAACTTATGGTCTATTGAGATTTTCCAAGCCTTGAATGCCTTTTTCGCGGTGCGTATGGGTTACAAATTTTGGCGTTCTTATACTATCATACCGCAAGTACTACGCTTTTTAAATTTTTTTCTATATGTAAGTGGTAGTTTACTCGGAATTGTAATTTTTCTAATGTACTTTCAATTGCCATTACCTCCGTACCTAACCGAAAATTTAACAGGTTTTTGGTGTATTTTTATGAATGTCATGGTTTGGCTATTCTTAGTTTGTTGGGAAATAAGCGTTTCCAAACAATTTTGGAATGTCTTGGTTTTTGTAGGGAGTATTATGTTGGGTATATTGCTTAGCATTCTATTGTACCAAAACCCTACTATCCACTACTTTTATACTGAACCTGCTTGGCTCGCTACTATTACAATCTTTAATGTTTATATGTCATGGATTGCTATGCGGCGCGTACATTTTGTACAAAGCGAACAGAAGCTCGACCAATGGCTCTCTGTACAACGAATACGCGCGGCACGCATTCCATCTAAAAAATAACGCGTTTTCTTTTTGAACATTCAAAAACAACTTGTCTTGTTTTGAAGGTTACAAAATGTCATCTTATTCAATCCGCGTTCCTTACCTGCCCTGCTCAGTTACCCAGTTTTTCTTAAAGTCCTCCACCTCTTGCGTGGAGAAGCCGTAAATATCGCGCAATTTGGCAATAACCTGTTGTAATTTAGGGAGTTCTGTTTCTCTTTCTGTAATAAATTTGTACGAAGTAGGCGTAGCGTTATAAGGCGCGTTCATCAATACCAATGTTTCGTCTATTTGTGCATCTGTTATTTTTTTGTCAGTCAAAGTCCTCCAACCATGTGCAAATCCCACACATTCGCTGTAGGCGTGCAAAGATGCACCCTTTTGTGCATCGGTAGGCGAGGTCAAACTCAATGTAGCAATAACCGTATGGCAATAATTGATAATAGTTGCAGCATTCGACTTCTCAATAATAAGTTTTATTTCTGCTATGGCTTCACTTCTTTCTTGTGCATAATCATCTCCTGCACGAATAGCTGCTTGAAGTT
>JAYTNK010000295.1:0-1936 GCA_043748375.1 Cytophagales bacterium | reverse complement strand
CAAAAAAACATCGAAAAACGCGAATGGGTAAGACAAGGACGCACCGAGCTAAACCAAATTATCAATGAAAGTATTGATGCACAGGTGAATGTATTAGATTTTTCGCAAGAAATTATTGCCTTCCTCGCTCATTATACGCAGGCAAGGGTAGGGGCAGTTTATTTGATAAGCCAAGACAAACAAATGCTCGAACTTACCGCTTCTTTTGCAAGTACAGACATAGCAAAAGAAATCCAAGTGGGAAACGGGCTGCTCGGTGAATTTGCAAGGGATATTTTACAAAAAAATGGGCAAAAAAAGCAGAAAATAAAGGTGCATTTTATTCAAAATATGCCTCCTGATTTTATCAAAATATCAAGCGCCACAGGCAATAGTTTTGCGCAAAACTTGCTATTTATTCCTTTCCAATTTGAAAATGAATTGATAGGTATCGTTGAATTAGCAGGTTGGACAGAAGACGATAAACTTACTGAAAAATTAGAATTGGTCGAACTCTTGGCGTTCAGCTTAGGTATTGGCTTTCACAGTCAATTGAACGCGCTCAAAGTACGAAATCTATTGTATGAAACCCAACGACAAGCCATTCAATTAGAAGAACAAGCCACTATTTTGGAGGAGAAAAATCAAGATATTTATCAACAAAAAGAGGAGATAGAAGCCCAGCATGAAGCTCTTTATGCCGAACGTGAGAAGGCTGACGCGTTATTGCTCAACATCTTGCCTGCCCAGATAGCCCAACAACTTAAAGAAACAGGATACGCTAAACCCCAATATTACAAACGAGCTTCTGTATTATTTACTGATTTTAAAGGCTTTACTAAATTTGCTTCTCTTCTCTCTCCTGAAGAAATCGTAGCCGAATTAGATTATTGTTTCCGTGCTTTTGATGAAATTACAAGCAAATATGGGCTTGAAAAAATAAAAACCATAGGCGACAGCTATATGTGTGTAGGCGGAGTGCCTACCGCCAATGAAACAAACCCCGCAGATGCCGTTTTTGCCGCCTTAGAAATCATACAATTTATGAAAGATTGGCACGTGAAAAGGCTCTCGGAAGGCAAAGAGGCATGGCATATTCGCATAGGTATCCACACAGGCGAGCTGGTGGCAGGAGTGGTAGGCAAGAAGAAATTTGCTTATGACATTTGGGGAGATGCTGTCAATATTGCCTCGCGTATGGAAAGTAACAGCGACACAGACCGCATCAACATATCGGCTACGACTTATGAATGGGTAAAAGAGCAATTTAATTGTACTTTTCGTGGAAAACTGCCCGTAAAAAATGTAGGCGATGTAGCCATGTATTTTGTAGAAGATAAAAAATAAAACAGCTAAATTGCAAGCATTTTGTAATCCAAAACCATAAATTTTACTAAATTCATGTACTTCATATTTTACAACGTTTTATTGCTTGACACACGTTCTATTTGGCACGAAAAGCGTGTCAATTTACATATAAAAGACGGCATCATTTGCGCAGTAGAGGCAACTGTGCATATTGAATCAAGCAACATAATTACTGTGACGGATTGCTCGACACAATGCGTTTCCATTGGTTGGATAGATATGCGCGTACTGTTGCCAGAGCCAGGTTTAGAGCATAAAGAAACCTTGTTACATGGTGCAAAAGTAGCCCAGCGTGGTGGTTTTACCGATATTGTATTGCTTCCTAACACCTTGCCTGCCCGACAAACCAAGCATGATATAGCCTTTGTAAAGCAATGCCAAGCTCAATCATTGGTGGCACTACACCCCATGGTGGCAGTTACTATCGACACAAAAGGGCAAGATTTAACCGACATGATAGACCTTCATCATGCAGGAGCGGTGGCATTTTCTGATGGCACAGCCACTATTTTGCAGACGGGCATTTTGTTAAAAACCTTGCAATATTTGCAATTATTTGGGGGAGTGCTTATTCAACGCCCTGCCGAAA
>JAYTNK010000294.1:0-3998 GCA_043748375.1 Cytophagales bacterium | reverse complement strand
AATAACAATAATAATAATAACAACAATGCGAACACTTCTGCGCGTAATAATGCTCCCATGGTTAAAGATGCTATGCCCAATGACTTAAGCGGGGGAAATGGAGATGCGGCAGACCTGCCATTCTAAATCTACTTTAGTTTTTGGTGGTTAGGTCTGCCTAACCACCAAGCACTAAATTTTCAAACTTTGTAATCTTACCGTAACCGCATTTTTGTGTGCGTGTAATCCTTCCGCCTCCGCCATAATTTCTATCGTACTCCCCAAATTGGCAATGCCTTCTTTGGAAATATGCTGAAAAGTTACCTTTTTTACAAAACTATCCAACGAAACGCCTCCCGTAACGCGGGCGTATCCTGCGGTAGGCAAGGTGTGATTTGTACCACTTGCATAATCGCCTGCACTCTCTGGCGTATAATGTCCCAAAAAAACTGAACCTGCATTTATAACTTCTTGCGCCCATATTTCGGCATCTTTAGTAGCTAAAATAAGGTGTTCGGGTGCGTACTCATTCGAAAAACACATGGCTTCTGTGAGGTTGTGAAACACCAATATATGACTTTTTTCTAAAGATTGCGCAGCTATCTCTTTGCGTGGTAGGCAGGCAAGTTGTTGCGCTATTTCTGCTATGATGGCATCTGCCATAGCCTCCGAATCAGTCGCTAAAACAACTTGGCTATCAATGCCATGTTCAGCTTGCGAGAGTAAATCAGCCGCCACAAAAACAGGATTTGCCGTTTCGTCTGCTATAATAAGTACCTCAGAAGGTCCTGCAGGCAAGTCGATAGCGACACCTTCTTCTGCTACTAATTGTTTGGCAGCCGTAACATAGGCATTGCTCGGTCCAAGTATTTTATCTACTTTCGGTATGCTCGCAGTTCCATAAGCCATTGCGCCTATGGCTTGCACTCCGCCACATTTGCGTACTTGCTTGATGCCAAGCAATGCAGCTGTATAAAGGATAACAGGGTGAATCTTGCCTGCCTGATTCGGAGGCGTGCAAAGCACAATCTCCTTACAGCCCGCCAAAGTAGCAGGTATTCCCAGCATTAAAATTGTCGAAAATAAAGGCGCATTTTGGCTCGGAATATACAGCCCTACACGCGTTATTGGAATGCTTTTGCGCCAACAAACTACACCTTTCGTAGTTTCTATTTCGCGAATAGGTTCGCGTTGGGCTTCATGGAAAGTCGTTATATTGTGCCTTGCTACATCTATAGCTTGTTTTAATTCAGTGCTAACTTGTAGATTTGCTTCAGCAAATTCAGCTTCAGATACAATAAAATCGGTAATCTCAACTTTATCAAATTGCGCTATATATTGGCGTACGGCTTCATCTCCTTGCATTTTTACAGCCTGAAGTATAGGGCGAACTACAGGGTAAAGGTCGTTGTAGCGTTGTCCTGCTCGTTGGCAGAGCGTTGCCCAAATGTCTTGTTTAGGATATATATTTTTCTGCATAAATAAGTATGTAAAATAAATACTTTGCTAAAAATTATTTTTAGCAAAGTGTTTTTAGGTTATTTAGGGGTGGGTGCAGGCAAGTTTGTAACTTGCCTACCCAAGCAATATACGCCTAATACTATCTATTTCTTTTGGATATTCATAGTATCTATAGGTGTTTCTTGCCCTGCACCGCCTATGGCACTTGTATAAATTACTTTAGTGGTGGGTAATAAACTATTAAGAGCGGTTTTAATGTCGCTATTTAGCGGATTATTTTGTAAGTATAGGTTTTTTAGCTTTGTGAGGCGATTGATGGAATCAGGAACACTCATGAGTTTGTTATTTTCTATCCACAAATCCTCAAGTGATGTGAGCTTGCCTATTTCATTAGGGAGTTCTTCTATTTCATTGCTTCCTAACATTAATACTTGTAATTTTTTTGCCTGACTAAGTTGATTAAAAGTGCTTTTCCAATTCAAATTCTTATTTTGCATCAGGCTTATCATAGTGAGGGCAGGCAAGTCGCCTATCGTTTTAGGCAATGCTGTTAGCTCATTTCTGTCTAAGTATAATAATTCCAATGTTTTAAGCTCTTTAACGTTTTCAGGAACAAGTTTCACGGAGCAACCTTGTAAAAACAGTTCGCGCAGTTTTGGCAGATTCTTCAACTTATCGAATGCGTCTTCAAGGTCAAGGTTTGCGTTCTCAGAAAGCCAAAGTATTTTTAGGTTTTTCAGTTGCAAAATACCGTTTGGCAATTTTTTGAACGTTGCTCCTGTTATTTCAAGCTCTTCAAGTTTGGGTAATTGAGCAAAGTAGGAGATGGCTTTATCCCAATCTAACTTGTGTTTTGGACTCAAATAGATAGCCCGTATGTTTTTGAGCTTGGTAATTTCGGCAGGGATTTGTCCAAAATCCACGTCTTTTAAGCTGAGGGTTTCTACTACATCGCCTGCGGCGAGGGCTGATTTAAGGCTGATTTGATCGGGTTCTGTGCTTTTGGCAGTTGTGTCCTTTTTTTTGTCTTTTTGTGCTATAGGACTGCAATAAGTGAGTGCGAAAAACGCGATTCCCACAAAAATAAAACGAGTTGTCATGTTTTTTAATGTTTTTTATGGCTAAAAAAGTTGTTTGTCTTAAGACAAATCTTTATGTATTATACTAAGAAGACTGAGTAAAGTGGAGCATTATCTTTTGAAAATAAAATAGACGGACAAAATTAATAGGGCGAAGTCTATGGAATGATTTCAACGCAATGTTTTTGTTTCAAACAAGGTAATAAGCACCAACTCAAATTTATTTGTATATAGGACTTTCGCTTGTTGCCTTTTTAACCTTCCTTCATCTCTCTCCAAATGCTCATCTTGTAGGTTTTTTGCCCAAATCCCCCCATTTCATGGGGAAAAGCGAAAGTCCTATGTATATAAAAGGTTTCAAAAACATATTGTCTATAGGCAGTTGAAGGCAATAAGCCTTAAACTTAATTGAGTAAACGCTTTCACTTGGTAAGTTTTAAGTATTCATACCAAGCTAAAGTCATGAACACGTTTGAGCATACCAATAAAATATGATTTTTTTAATATTTGTTGGTTCTTCTAAAATTCATACTGGTTCTTTTACATAGAATAGGGATTGCAACCCCAATTCTATGTAAAAAGGCACTTTTGGAAACCTGCAAAAAAATTCCCGTAATAACTTTCTAAGAACCTATTTGTTTTAATCAAACTTAGGTTTCATAAACCAACGGTCGTTGATAGTAATGCCGATATTGCCTCTAAAATAAGTTTCGCGCACTAAATTTTCAACCAATGTGCCTTTACGCCCTACGGCAAGTCCGAGTGTTAGTATGCCTCCGCTACGCCCAAAAGGTATAGATGTTCCCAAACGCAATGATACATCTTGTATGTTTTGCCCTTTTAATACAAGAGGAGTTCGTTCCCACTGCACGCCACCACGAAAGATACTTCTACGCCAAAAGCCTTTAGAAACAGAGAAGAAGTCGGGTAACCATTGCGCGCCTACGCCTACTGTAAAGCTACGCCCAAAGGTGTTCGATTCACCAAACGCATTAAATTTTGCCCAATCTTGCCAACTTGCCTCCGCACTAAGAGCCCATTTGTACTCACGTTCCCAAGTAATGCCAAGCGTATAACGGTTAGGAAGCGAAACCTTGCCTGCCTGATTGTTAGTAAGCGTATCAGAATCTATCAATGCATCACTATTATCGACTACTTCTAAATTTAATGCCTCAAATCTTTTAGCATTAATCCCCCCTCCGATAGCGGCAACAGCACCTATATTGAGTTTATATTCTTTTTTTATGCGGCGTGTGTAGGCAAGTCCTGTTTCTATAGTAAAATCAGAATAGGCGGTACGTCTATATCTATTGGCTTGATAAGAAGCACTTTGGTTGTCGCCTTCAAATATTTTAGCGATAGTTTGGTCGATTACTGAACCAAAGGTATAATTTGCTTTTACACCAAGTAGTACGCGGTTGCGCAAACTATCCACATTGAGCATGGTGGCAAAATCGTAGCCTGTAGCAAAAAAAGCAT
>JAYTNK010000293.1:0-4371 GCA_043748375.1 Cytophagales bacterium | reverse complement strand
CCTCCGTTTTCACGCTTTCAGGGGTGGCAGGCGAGTTTATTGAACATACGCAAAACGCCTTAGTTGTGCCTTTTCAAGATAGTGATGCCATTACAAACGCACTTGAATGTATCTTGGAAGATGAAACCTTAAGAAAAACACTCATTGCAAACGGGAAAAAAAGTATAAACCCTCGCTTCTTGCTTCAAAACATGATAAAGGCACTTGAGGAGCTTTATCATAAAAAATAATAATTGGAAAATTGTTTTTTTATTTTTAAATTTGCTGTATGAAAAATATACTCCTAACTTTAACACTTCTAACAAGCCTATCTGCTAACACAATAGCCCAAATAGGCGAAATGTACCCATCCATGTCAGGGGAAAATTTGATGCGCAAAGATGTGAACTTGCCTATCAAAAATGGTAAGGTAACGCTTATCGCCCTTGCCTACTCTGAAAAATCAGACGAGGATTTGAAAGCATGGCGCACTGCCTTGTTTGACCTTTTTATACAAGCACCAGGTACAGATTTATTTAATTTTGAACCGTATGACGGCAATGTAAAATTCGTGGTATTGCTTATGGGTGTAAACAAAATGGCGGCAGGCAAGGTTAAATCCAAACTTGAGGACAACATAAAAGACCATTGGAAAGAGCATATCATAGTCGTAAAAGGCAAAAATATTGACAATTACCCCTCGCTTGATTTGGGAAAAGCCAAAAAGGAACGAACTAAACCTTACTTTTTTTTGTTAGATAAACAAGGGAAAATTGTATATACAACCTCTGGTGCTTACACAAAAGAAAAATACAACGAACTCGATAAGAAACTTCAAGAATTGATTGGTGACAATCAAATGAAAGAGAAAAAAGGAAAAGACTAGCAAAAATGCAATTTGCGAAAAATATTTTAGGGAAATGAAAGAATCCGAAATACAAGCTGTAAAACAGCGTTTTGGCATTATAGGTAACGCGCAAGCCTTAAATAATGCAATTTATAGAGCTATACAAGTAGCACCTACTGACCTTACTGTATTCATTACGGGCGAAAGTGGAAGTGGTAAGGAGTCTTTTTCAAAAATAATTCATAGCCTCAGCCCTCGCAAAGAAAAGCAATTTATTCCTATAAACTGTGGCGCAATTCCTGCAGGTACGATATATTCAGAATTATTTGGACACGAAAAGAACGCTTTTACAGGCGCAAGTAATACAGAAGCACGAAAAGGGTATTTTGAAGTAGCTGATGGCGGTACTATTTTTCTTGATGAAATAGGCGAAATGCCTTTGGAAACTCAAGCCATGCTGTTGCGTGTATTGGAAAATGGTGAGTTTATCCGAATGGGTGCTTCCAAGCCGTTAAAAACCAATGTGCGTGTGGTTGCCGCTACCAATGTGGATTTGTGGAAAGCCGTGCAAGAAAAAAAATTTAGAGAAGATTTGTATTTTCGTATCAATAGTGTGCCTATAGCTGTGCCTGCTTTGCGTGAGCGTGGGCAAGATATCATCTTATTGTTCAGAAAATTTACGACTGATTTTGCGGATAAGTATCGCATGGAAGTGCTAAAATTAGACGAAGCGGCGAAAGATGCTTTGATAGATTTTCGTTTCCCTGGTAATATACGCCAACTGAAAAATATTGCAGAGCAAATGTCCCTGCTGGAAGGTGATAATCGTCAAATAACGGCGGAAATACTCAAACGCTACTTACCTGCCGAGCAACGCAGTCAGGCACTTACTGTTTTCTCTGACCATAAACCCTCTGTAGAAAGTCCGCATAGTTATTCAGAGCGGGAGATTTTGTATAAGGTCTTATTTGATATGCGCAATGAAGTTTCGGAATTAAAAAAATTGGTTCTTCAAATCCTTCAGAATGGACAAAGTGGCGCAGAGTTGCTACAAACACATCACGCCCTTTTTAAAAATATAGAAATAGAGTCAACCGAGCTTGCTCTTACGCCTACTATTCATCAACCCATCTCTTTTAAAGAGAATAATTTTATGGTCGTTCCCGCTTCTAACCAAATAGAGGAGGAAGAAGAGGGTAGTTTTGATACACAAGACATTACACACGAGGAAGAGTTTCACTCCCTTTCGCTGGGCGTGAATGAGCGTGAATTAATTACAAAAGCACTCAAAACACATAAAAATAAGCGCAAACTTGCAGCTGATGCACTTGGTATTTCCGAAAGAACACTTTATAGAAAAATTAAACAATACGATTTAGAGTAAACCACACTTCCAAATTTTGGAATAATAAACTAAAAATTTCATAGGAAAAAAGACTTTCGCAAGAAGTTTATTAATAAATAGACTTACTGTGAAAGCACCTTTTCCCTCTCTCAAAATGGAGAGAGGGTGGGGTGTGAGGCTTCTAAAAAACACTTTCGCAAGAAGTCTAATATCAAAAATAAAACTTCGCCATTACACATAAACTATGCTCACACAAGAGGAAATTGAAAATCTGAATACACGTAAAGGACTGAAAAAACTCCTTGCCTCCAAAAATATAGACATCAAAAAGGTGCTAAAAGAGTTGGAATATGAAGAAGAACTTGAACAATTACAAATAGAGTTGGTTAAGTTGCATAAGTCAGTGCGTGATACAGGCAAAAAACTGCTTATTATATTCGAAGGGCGCGATGCCGCAGGCAAGGGCGGTACTATTTTGCGTTTTTCGCAACACCTTAGCCCGCGCCAAATGCGTGTAGTGGCGTTGCCTAAACCCAACGACCTTGAGCGGGGGCAATGGTATTTTCAACGGTATGCCAAAGAGTTGCCCAATGCAGGCGAGATAACTTTATTTGACCGCAGTTGGTATAATCGGGCAGTGGTAGAGCCTGTTATGGGCTTTTGTACTGACCTTCAGTACCATCAATTTATGGCGCAAGTGCCTGAATTTGAAAATATGCTACAACAAGACGGCATTATTTTAATCAAACTTTGGTTTATTATTGATAAAAAAGAGCAGGCAGAACGGATACAAGAAAGACGCGAAAATCCACTTAAGCAATGGAAAGTAAGCCCCATAGATGAAAAAGCACAGAAAAAATGGAAAGAATTTACGTCATATATTCGCTTAATGCTTAATAAAACGCATACTTTACACAGCCCATGGGTGTTGGTTGATTCAAACAATAAACAAAAAGCGCGTTTAGAAAGTATTCGATACGTATTATCACAAGTCGATTATGAAGGCAAAGACAAAGCCAATGTTTCACTTATTTGCAATCCAAACGTCATTTTTAGATATGAAGATGGTTATGACAAAGAGGTATAGGTTTTAATCGTAACTTTTGCCCATGCACACAACCCGCCAAGAGGCGGATTTTGTTTTGCCACACAAACTTCTACGGCTTTTGCGGTTGGGAATGTTTCAACAGTTTGTGTGATGATTTTATGAGCAACGTGCTCAAGCAGTCGTGCAGGTTGTTGCATAATAGAGGCTATCAAGGCATACAGTTTGCTGTAGTCTATGGTATGTGCAAGGGTATCGGTTTCGGAGGCAAGTTGGAAGTCGGTTTCTACCGATATATCTACTCGATAATGGTTGCCTATTCGTTGCTCTTCGTCTAGAAAACCATGATAGGCGAAAAAATCTAAACCTTCGAGTGTGATAGTATTTGTCATGGGTTTAATTATTATTATTATTTTAATTTTTTATTGCAAAAATAACTCAACCCTAACGCTTCATGTTTACACTTCCCAATGTTATTACATTACTTAATCTATTGTGCGGGTGTTTGGGCATTATTGCTATTTGGGAAGGCAAGCAACCTTTAGCGGGTTATTTGATAATAATTGGTTTGGTGTTTGACTTTTTAGACGGTTTTGTGGCGCGAATCACCAAAAGTTATTCTGCCATAGGCAAGCAGTTGGATTCATTGGCAGATATGACCACATTCGGTATCTTGCCTGCCTTGTTGATGTTTGACCTTATGCGACACAGTACTTCAGAGCGTTGGGCTGTAGTGGGACTATTGTTGGCAGTTTTTGCAGCATTGCGTCTTGCAAAATTTAATATTGATGAACGGCAAACTATGGGTTTTATAGGCTTGCCTACCCCCGCGATGGCTGTTGCAATAGCGGCATTGCCACTCATCATGTATTATCACCGTCCTTGGGTAGTGCTGATGAATTACAATTTTTTGGCTACCTATGTTGCTTTACTTTGTTGGGCTATGGTAGCCGAAATACCCATGATGGCTTTCAAATTTAAGACGTGGGGTTGGGAAGAAAACAAAACTCGTTATTGGTTTATATGTTTGAGTGTTTTGTTTTTCATATTCTTAGACTTCTTGGCTATCCCCCTTATCATTATTGGGTATATTGCTTGGTCTTTGGTTTTTTACAGTTTTGATGAGGAGGAAAACGAATTTATCGACTTGCCTGC
>JAYTNK010000292.1:0-4849 GCA_043748375.1 Cytophagales bacterium | reverse complement strand
AGGCAAGGAGTTCTTCATTTTTTTCTTTAACTTCGCTTTCAAACTGCTTGCGTATCGTAATATCATACATAGTAGCTATATTGACACGTTTATCTTGATAGATGGTAGGCAAGGTTGTAACATCAATCCAACAAGTTTCACCACTTTTGGTAATAGCTTTCAGCTCATAGCGATTATGTTTTCGCTCACTCGCATTGATTTTGCTATGATGCGAGGCGTTTATGGCTGTTTCTGTGTCGTTGTGTATAATATCGGCAGGCGAGAGCTTGCTAATTTCAGCCTCTTCATAGCCAAAAGTATGCAAAAAGCGTGGGTTTACATAATAGTACTTCTCCGTATCAAAAATACAAACAGCTGCTGAGTTATGTTCTATCAACAATCTAAATTTCTCTTCGCTTGTGCGTAAGTCTATCTCCGTTTTTTTGCGTACATCTACGTCTTTAATGACACCTACAATATGAAGGGCTTGTCCATATTCATCGCGTTTTAAAACTGTTGTGGCGCACAAGAACCATTTATAATTGCCTTGTTTGGTTCTCATACGATATTCGAGTTGGTATTGTTCTAGCTTGCCTGCTACACACTCCATTTCGAGTATAACAGCATTTTCGCGGTCATCGCTATGTATGCTTTCTACCCAATATTCATACGAAGGGTTTATTTCATTCGTTTGGAATCCCAAAACTTTAAAATAATTGTCGGTATGATAATATGTGCCTGCTTCTAAATTCCAATCCCACATTCCTTGGTCGGCTACTTCCAACGCAAGCTGTAGGCGCAATTCCTGCTCTTTAAGCGTAATTTCCGCTTGTTTGTATATATCAATATCGGTTATAAGTCCAGCGAGTACTATCTCCCCATCATTTTCTGCTAATCTGCCTCCTTTGTCAAGATACCAACGGTACTGACCTTGTTTAGTGCGCATTCTGTATGCTATTTCATACGTTGCTAATGCTCCTTCTACAAACAATTTTTGGATGGCTACTGTTTCAGCAAGGTCAGAAGGGTGCAAAAGCGAAACCCAATGCGTATAAGAAGGTTTAAATTCATGAGGCTCATAGCCTAGAATTTCATAATATTCGTTGCTATAAAAAATTTCATTTGCACTTTCCTGCCAATACCAATATGCTTGCTTGGAGGCATACATAGCAAGTTCGAGGCGTGCTTGAACCACACCTTGAGCTTTCATGGCTATACGTAATTGTTCATTTTCTGCCTCCAATAGTGCATAACGTTGTTGGAGGGAGGCAAGTTCGGTTATATCGGATTGCGTATTCATGATGCTCAAAGTTACCAAATGTTTTGCAATATTCCAAAAAATTTGTTTTTAGCCTTTATAGACTTCCACAAAAATTGTCAGGCAACCAATGTTTTTTCATTGATTTGGCATTTTATCATACGATTACACCTTGCCTACCAAAGCAGGCAGGCAAGGGCGTAAATCACACCACAACTTCGAACAGTGGCAGATTAAACGCATCAAAATAAAAGCTCCCCCAATTTCATTAGGGGCTATTCAAATTTGAATCTCTAAGGAGGTTCGGTAAAGCACAAGCAACACCAACACCTTCAGGTGTTGAATTTACAAATAGCCCCCAATGAAATTGGAGGAATGGTAGCAATTTTCACATATTCGAAAGCTCGAAAATTTTGATGCGCTTAATCTGGCACAGTGGCGAAATTATGGTATATTTAGACAATTAGGATTTATCTTTGCGACAAATTGAATTTCCCATGATTCTTTCAGGTAAAGAAATAGAGAAACGCCTACAACAAGACATCATCATTGAGCCATACAGCCCTGCTCGTGTAAATCCGAACAGCTATAATCTTAGGCTTCATGATGAATTATTGGTGTATGATGAGCCATATTTGGACATGAAAAAGGCGCATAAATATAACAAAATAATAATTCCTAAAGAAGGACTGCTTCTTGAAACAAACCGTTTGTATTTAGGACGCACGATGGAATACACCGAAACCTATAACCTTGTGCCTATGCTGGAGGGTAGGTCGTCTATTGGGCGTTTAGGATTATTTATCCATGTTACGGCAGGTTTTGGCGATGTAGGTTTTTGTGGTTATTGGACATTAGAAATTTTTTGTGTTCAACCCATCAAAATTTATCCTGAAGTGGAGATTTGCCAAGTCTATTATCACAGCATACAAGGCGATTATGACCTTTATAAAAGTGAAAAATATCAAAACAATGTAGGCGTGCAACCCAGCCTGCTCTATAAAGATTTCGAATAGGTATATTTTTTTTAAATTGTTTTTTCTAAAAAAAAGCTATATTTACAGCCATTTATAAAAGTTATTCTCTATCCTTTTCCTCATGAACGATTATATAACCAAGCATCGCACCCGTTTTATTGATGAGTTAATAGCATTTTTGCGCATACCCTCTGTGAGTGCGCGTACTGAACACAAAGCCGATGTGCATCAAGCCGCTGCGTTTGTAAAAGAAAAACTTATAGAAGCAGGTGCTGACTTTGCCGAAATATGCGCTACTGCGGGTCACCCGATGGTGTATGGCGAGAAAATCGTAAACCCTGCCTTGCCTACCGTACTCATTTATGGGCATTATGATGTGCAACCCGCTGAGCCGTTGGATTTGTGGGACTCGCCTCCCTTTGAGCCTGTGATAAAAAATGAAAAAATTTATGCACGCGGGGCGTGTGATGACAAAGGGCAAGTGTATATGTATGTCAAGGCATTGGAGTTCATGACAAACACCCAAAACATACCTTGCAACCTGAAATTCATGATAGAAGGCGAGGAAGAAATAGGCTCGCCAAATTTGAGTATCTTTGTAAAAGAAAATATTGAACGCCTAAAAGCTGACATTATTTTAGTTTCAGATACAGGTATTATTGCCAATGACACCCCATCTATAGATGTTGGGTTGCGTGGTATTTCTTATATTGAGGTGGAAGTTACAGGCCCTAACCGCGACCTGCACTCTGGCGTATATGGCGGAGCAGTTGGCAACCCTATCAATATACTTTGCGAAATGATAGCGTCTATGAAAGATGCGGATAATCATATTACAATTCCAAACTTTTATGAAGATGTAATAACACTTGCTGAAGCAGAAAGGACGGAAATGAACAAAGCACCTTTTGATGTGGAGGCATACAAACTCGACCTCGAAATAGGCGATGTGCATGGCGAAGCAGGTTATACCACCCTTGAGCGTACGGGTATTCGCCCTACGCTTGATGTGAATGGTATTTGGGGTGGTTATACAGCCGAAGGCTCTAAAACAGTATTGCCCTCCAAAGCATACGCGAAAATTAGTATGCGTCTTGTACCTAATCAAACCCACGAAAAGATAACAGCCCTTTTCCAAAAACATTTTGAAAGCATTGCCCCAAAAAGCGTGAAAGTAGTGGTAACGCCTCATCATGGAGGCAACCCTTCTATAAACCCTACAGATGGCATAGGTTATTTAGCTGCCAGCAAAGCAATGGAGGAGTCATTTGGTAAAAAGCCTATTCCTACACGCGGAGGCGGAAGTATTCCTATTGTGTCCCTTTTTGAAAAAGAGTTGGGACTAAAAACCGTTCTTATGGGCTTCGGTTTGGATTCAGATGCTATCCATTCCCCCAATGAACACTATGGCTTGTTCAATTATTTCAAAGGCATAGAAACAATACCTTTATTCATGAAGCATTTTGCCGCTATGAAAGCATAACAAATTTTGAAAGAACTACCATCATGGAATATGCCTAAACTAACTAACTCATTTTGAGCAAGTTATTTTAGGCATATTAAGTATTTTAGCAACTTTCTATTATCTTTTACTTGTTTTATTTGCCAAATGCAGTGAAACAGCCTATATTTGAGCAATATTTTCCAGCATATCGTATGCAAATGACCTCCATTATTTCTCAAGAAACCTTTGAGCAACTATTAATTGCTGTAGAAAATGAGGAAAGCGATTTCGTAAGACACATTCTAGAAACCATGCGGGCTGAAGATATATCAGCCGTTTTAGACGAAATAGACACTGAAGGCTGTATTTACGCTTTTAATCTGCTCGACACCCAAATGTGTGCTGATATTTTAGTACACTTGGACGAAGAAACACGCAGCGAATTCTTAACTAACTTTTCCGCCGAGCAGATTGCCGAATGGTTGAACTGCATGGACTCTGACGATGCCGTAGATTTATTACAATGTTTGCCACTATCCCTGCACGAATCTATATTCGAATACATTGATGATGAACACGCGCTTCATATTGGCGACCTACTTACTTACGAAGAGGGTACAGCAGGGGCTATTATGGGCAAAGAACTTATAAAGGCAAATGTCGATTGGCAAATTAAACAAGCTATAGAGGAAATACGATTGCAAGCTGAAAATGTAGAACAAATTTATGCGTTGTATGTAGTCGATAACCAAAATAAATTATTGGGGCGCGTATCGGTTAAAAAAATAATCCTTTCCAGTGACCATATACGCATACGGGATATTTATACCGACAATTTGGTTACCATAAAAGCCACCGACACAGATGAGTATGCCGCAGACCTCATGCAGAAATATGACCTTGATGCCTTGCCTGTAGTAAACATACGGGGCGAACTCATTGGGCGCATTACCATTGATGACGTGATAGATATTATTACGGAAAAGGCAGACCTTGAGCGACAACTCATGTCGGGTTTTATAGGGGAAGTAGAAGAAGATGACACGATTTTGCAACTCACAAGAGCGCGGCTACCTTGGCTTATTATCGGTATGTTTGGAGGCTTGGTAGGAGCGCAATTTATTGGCTTATTTGAGGCTGACCTTGCCCTTGTGCCTGCTATGGCATTTTTTATTCCACTTATTACCGCTA
>JAYTNK010000291.1:0-2625 GCA_043748375.1 Cytophagales bacterium | reverse complement strand
AATAGATTATTATTTCAGGCAAACCAAAAGTGGGAGGATTTAAATCATGAAAAAGACCAGTTATTAAACATTGTCGCCCATGATTTGCGTGCGCCTGTAAATCGCATAGAAGGTTTATTGGGACTTATCAAAATTACAAGCACTTGGGACGCAGAACAAATACAATTTAGTGAATTGATTTACAAGGCTATTGCGGACAGCAACCAATTGATAGATGATTTATTACTTATAGGCAAAGAAGAGAATGATGCCCTACCTTTAGAGAAAGCACCTTTAGCCTTGCCATCCTACCTCTATAGTTTACAAGAGGCATTTCAGGCGCAAGCAACAGAAAAGGAAATTAAACTTATTGTAGATATTTCTCCAAAAGTTGTAAGCTTGCCTACCCATGAACCCACATTATCGAGGATTTTGGGTAATTTACTCACAAACTCCATAAAATTCTCGGCTACGCAAAAGAATATTTGGCTACGTTTATCGGTGCAGGCAAGCCAAACCATGATACAAATACAAGATGAGGGGCAAGGTTTTACACCTGAAGACCAGCAAAAAGCGTTTCAGAAATTTCAAAAACTCTCTGCACGCCCTACGGCAGGCGAGAGTTCAACAGGCTTAGGGCTGTCTATTGTAAAAATTTTGGTTGATAAATTAGATGCTTCAATTCGTCTAGATAGCGAGTGGGGAAAAGGCAGTACTTTTACACTCACTTTTCAAAACTGTTGATATTTATTTATGCTGTATATTTTTTTATTTTTTACTGTTGCCCTTGCCTCTATCTTTTCCGCTTTATTTGGATTGGCAGGTGGGACTATGATTATGGCTGTACTTACTTGGACATTGGGTATTAAAAACGCTGTGCCTTTGCATAGCGCAGTACAATTTATAGGTAATATAGCGCGAATAGGAGTATATTATAAGTTGATAGAGTGGAAAATCGTACGTTATTTTATTATTTTAACCTTGCCTGGAGCATATTTAGGAGGGTTATGTGTGGGTTTTTTTGCTGAAAAATGGTTGGAGCTTTTTGTAGGTTTTTTTATTTTGGGGACAATTATCATGCCCAAACCCAAGTTTAAAAATGGTTTGCGATACGAAGTATTTACCTTATTAGGTTTTTTAGGCAGTTTTTTAGGAATGTTGGTAGCTGTGAGCGGACCTTTTATAGCTTCTTTTTTTGTGTTGAATAATATTCGTAAAGAGCGGATGGTTGCCACTAAGTCAGTTTGTCAGGGCATTACTCAAATTGTAAAACTATTTATTTTTGCTACAGTAGTTCGTTTTTCATTTGCGCAATTCGGTTGGTTATTACTTTGTTTGGGCTGTGCGGCTATAGTAGGCACTTTAATAGGGCGATATTTGATTGACAAATTGAGCGAAAAAGCCTATAATTTATTGAATAATTGGCTACTGGCTACCATTGCGTTGAGCATGATAGTGTTGGCAATCACAAAATTTTATTGAAAAATTCAGGCAAAAAAACTACCACAATATCAAAAACGCATGATTCTTTGCAAATTATAAACGGGTCAAAGAGTTTTAGCAACGTCAAAACATCTTGAAAAATAATATGCCCGCAATAACTTTCTAACAACCAAACATATAAAAAGCGTTTGCAAATACATCACATATTTGCAAACGCTGTTATTTGGTTTGAAACTTTTGAAATATTTTTTTCCAAAACCTCATCACATTATATCCCAAACTCATTGTAACGCAAGCGGGACAAATCCCAAAGCGAAAGAAAAACAGGACAATTTTTTTGTGCAAAGGCAGATTTGCAGGCGTAATAGGGCAACTAACGCCATCTCCCTCATATTCATTAATTCCCCAAACATTGATAGATTCCTTCATTTTTTTTTGATTTTAACTTGTTTTAACCAAAGAAGTAATAGATACACATGCCCATTAGCCCAACAGATACGAGGCATAAGATGATTTTTGTTTGTTGTTTCATGATTGTTTTTATTTTAAAAGGTTCGTAATAATTTCTTGCATTTCCGCATCGGGTATTGAAATGCTTACTTGTTTCACTTGTTTGTGTGTTTTAGCATTGATAAACGTAACCACACCTGCTACGTCAGCCTTTTGTTTTTTGTCCTTTACTATACCGCATGCTTTTAGCATTTTGCCCATTCCTTTTCGTGGGATAGTCGTTGTAGCTTTGTAAACACCTGCTTTTTCTAAAACTTCTTGAGAAGCAACTTTGGTGGAATTATTGGACAAGTCGTTCAAATAGATATTCACACCATTTGACGCATAAGGTGTCAGCACTGCGCCAAAACGCGCTCCGTTTTCCTTACAGACTCTACACCAGTCAGCCGTGTTTACAACAGCTATCAATTTTGACTCGGTCAAATGTGCTGGCATTTGTGCATAGCTATTAAAGCTAATTGCCAATAACAGGGCAGCGATAAATAATTTTCCTTTTTTCATACTGTTAATACCAAAACGATTAAGTTAATCACCCAATAGGTAAAAAAAAATCAAATTATTTTGATAGCTTAATTTTTGAGGTGATAATAGACTTCTTGCGAAAACCCCGCAAAGCATAAAAAACGTCTTTTTCTGCTTTCTAAATGCTACCCAAAACATAGGAAATACTGTAGCAACGAGCTTTAGCTTGTT
>JAYTNK010000290.1:0-11649 GCA_043748375.1 Cytophagales bacterium | reverse complement strand
CGAGATGCTTCACTACGTTCAGCATGACAAATGCGCTATCACTAAAAATAATACAGAAGGAAAAAAACTTAAAATGGGTAACTATACTATCGTTACGGTACTTTTGCCGTTGGCGTTAGAGAAGCGCAGTCATCGAGTAAACTTGGAATATTGGGGCATTTTTACGCATTTTTTGTAACCGATTTTAGAACCATATACACAAAAAACACCCTTTTGGTGGGTGTTTTGTGGCTAAGTTTAGGCGATTCTTTTGTATTGGTAGGCTTGGTAGGCAAGTCCCAACTGTTCTATAAAGATAAGGTCTTCAGGTTCGAGCTTGAACCATTCGCCTTGTATGTGTTTATGCCTGAATAAATCGTGCAAATGCGTTTCAAAAGATTTGGCTAACCGCCTTGCCCTAAAATCTATAGTCAGGACAACTGAAAGCGGTTGGCTGTTTCCTGTCGACAAGGCTGTTTCGCGTATGTCTATATGAGCGGTGATGCCCAATTTGTAGCTGTTGGTTTCGCCCTCTTGCATTACATAGAATTTAACCAACTCGATAACGTCTTTGGTGGTTGTTCCAAAAAAGTTTTGGATGATTTTTTCTAAGGCTTCGAGACGGTCTTCGTGTTCATGTATTGGTACGCATATTTTTTTATTTATGTCATCTGCCAAGCCTTCATGACACCTCGATGTAGATTCTGCAATTTTACGGAGCATAGTCTTCCAATCCACTAAATTGAAACCGTCTATCATGTTTTGCATTTCGTGAATCAATATTTTTTTCACGTCTTGCGATAATCTTTCTTTGCGCCATTTTTCCAATTCTTGCACTTGTCCATCAAGTTTTTGGATAGCCTGTAGCATAAATACTTCTTGCGACTTCCGCACCAAATTGAGCGTTTTGTGGAGCTTTTTCTCGCAATCTATAAAGTAGCGGCGGACTTGCTTGCCTTTTTCGGTGTTGGCAAGCATACAAAACGATTTAAAGCAATCAAGAGCTAAATAGATTTGTTCTGATGGGCGACCTTTCTCTTTTTTCGATTTTTGCGGAATATTCCGCAAAAATACATAATCGTCATTCTCTACAAAGGTTTTCAACAAAACCTCTTTTGCGTCTGATTTTCGAGAATAACCAACCCATTGCCAAGCTTGGTCAAAATCAACAGGAAAGGCATCAGCATCTGAGGCGGTGAGCAACTCGCTAAATGTATCATACAAGTAGCTGAAATCAAAATCGTCTTGATTTTGATTTGTGGTGTTTTTTTCGTTATTTTGCATCATTCTTTGAGTAATTAAGGATGAGTCCTGCGCAACGGTTCGGAAAAATTGTGTGCGCAGGGCTTTTTAATTCCTCTGAAGCAAAGTTATAAACTATTTTTCAAAAATGCAAATGGTTTTAGCCAAAAAACATTTTATGTTTATAATTTTTATACCCAAATCACTAAAATTTCCTTGCCTGCGAAATAGATAGTTTTTGCAAAGAAGCTACTATATTTGCACCATGACAAGAATCATCTCTTTGGTAAACCACAAGGGCGGGGTAGGCAAGACGACTACCACGCACAATGTAGGCAAGGCGTTACACTTATTAGGTAAAAAAGTATTGTTGATAGACAATGATGCACAAAGCAACCTTACCACCATTTGTGGGGTGGAAAATCCTACCAAAACTATTTACTCCATGCTTTGTGGAGATGGCAAAAGTGCTGTAGTTTCTTTAGAAAATGGATTTGACCTCATTCCTTCAGAATTGGATTACACAAGGGCAGAGCATCAATTACGCATGGAAACGAATGGTTTTTTTAAGCTCAAAAAAGCCTTGAAGTCTATTGTTTCAGCGTATGATTATGTATTGATAGATTGTCCACCTTCGTTGGGCATCTTTACCTCTAATGCCTTGATAGCAAGCAATAGCGTTTTGGTAGTCGTGCAATCGTCTTTCCTTTCTATCAAAGGACTGCAAACTATTATCGATATTGTAGAGGAAACTAAGGAGGAACTCAATCCAACACTCACTATAGAAGGGCTTTTGATAACGCAAGCCAATAGAACTGTAGTGCGCAAAGAAATGGAAACTATCACGCGTGAAGTATATGCAGGCAAGGTATTCCATACTACCATTCGTCAAGCAGTCGCGCTGGAGGAGGCGGCAACCCAACAACAAGATATTTTTATGTACGCGCCTGATAGTTATGGATCAGAAGATTATCGTAACCTAGCTTTAGAAATCATTGGATAACACACCAAAAACGACATGAAAAAGAAAACATTCTTAGATACAAAAGGCTCTTCTGGCATCTTGAGTGATGCTGTTGAACAATTTAAAAATAGCCAAGAATATGCTGTGAAACACATGAAAATCTTGCCCGAATTGGAGGCACTCATTCCTGCTTTGACAGGAGATGAGTTTGCACAATTGAAGGCAAATATTTTGGCAGAGGGTTGCCGCGAACCACTTATTTTATGGGAAAAAAGCGAAACCGAATTTATTTTGGTTGATGGGCATAATCGATATCGAATTTGTCAAGAAGCGGGCAAAGAGTTTAGAATAGACAAAAAAAACTTTGATAGTCTTGAGGTGATCAAAGATTGGATGATAAACAATCAGCTTGGCAAGCGCAATGTTACAGAACAAGTAAAATCTTACCTGCGTGGGCTTCAATACGACCGAGAAAAAAACAACATTGGAGGCACGGGCGCAAACCAATACAAAGAAGGCAATGGAGACAATTTGCCCCCACAGCGCACCCGCGAAAAATTAGCTGAACAACACAAAGTTTCTGAAAAAACTATTCAGCGCGATTTCAAATACGCCATAGGTTTAGAGCTTTTGGTAGGCAACGATTATGAATTGAAATCTAAAATCCTGAACAAAGAAATCAAAGTCAATAAAGCCCTCATAGAAAGCATATCCGAAAAAACACCCAATGAAGTTGCAGAAATACGCGAAAATATCCAAAAAGGTGAACCACAAAAAACACTCAATTTAACCTTGTCTGCCCAAAACCATAAAAAAATATTGAAAGATTTGGATACAGCTATCCAAAACAAGGATAAAGAAACAGCCCAAACACACTTAGAAAAATTGGTAGAAGTGGTAAAAAATTTATAATTAAATAGTGTACCTTTGCTTAAAAAAATATGAGAAAGCGATTCAATGATACAGGTGTGTGCGTAAAAGCACAACATTTTATGGTGGACATTACCCCCAAAATAATGCAAATTTTGGACATGATTGAAAATCAAGACTATTTTATTATAAATCGACCTCGTCAATTTGGGAAAACGACTGCCTTGTTTCGACTTTATACAGAGCTTCTCAAGAAAGAAGAATATTTGGTTATTTTATTGAGTTTTGAGGGAATAGGTGAGGTATATTTTCAAAGCGAGGATACTTTTCAGCGTGCTGTAGTGAGTATGCTCAATAGAGAACTAAAAAATGCGTACCCAGCACAAACCATTTTCATAAATGAAAACTTTGAAACATTAGATACAGGACTTGACAAACTTTCCTTACAAATTTCGGACTTTGTAGGCAAGGTAGGCAAGCAAGTAGTCGTTTTGATTGATGAAGTAGATAAATCGACCAATAACCAGCTTTTTCTACACTTCTTAGGAATGTTGCGCAATAAATACCTCAAACGCGACTTACCCAATCAAGGTACTTTCCACTCAGTTGTATTGGTGGGTGTGCATGATGTCAAAACTATCAAACTAAAAATTCGCCCTGATGAGGAGAAAAAACTCAACAGCCCTTGGAATATCGCTGTAGATTTTAAAGTTAATATGTCTTTCAGCCCTGCTGAAATTGAGGGTATGTTGCGAGTTTATTCGGCAGAAAAGCAAATAGACATGGATTGCCAAATATTAGCAGAAAGGCTGTATTATTATACTTCAGGCTACCCTTTTTTGGTAAGTAAAATGTGTAAAGTAGTTGATGAAATTTTATTACCTGAAAAAGACAACAAGCAGGAATGGACTTTGCAAGACATAGAAAACGCGTTTCGATATTTGGTAAAAGAGAATTATACTACCACTATTTTTGACGACCTTTTCAAAAATATAGAAAACAATCGAGAGTTGCACCAATTGGTAAAAGATGTAGTGTTGAACGGTTTGAGAGTGCCTTTTAATGCCAACGATTATTTGATAGAATTGGCGGCTACTTATGGTGTTTTTGATAGAGATGCACCCTTTTGCCGAATCCATAACCGTATTTTTGAGCAACGCATTTATTTTTATTACATTGCGCAAGCTATCAGAAAAGGCGAACACAATACTACAGAATTGATAGGTGATTCCTACAGTTCGTTGGCAGGCGAGTTGAATATACCCAAAATCTTGCGCAAATTCCAAGCCTTTATGCAAGAAAACTACAGTGCGCAAGATGCCCATTTTATAGAGCGAGAAGGGCGTTTACTTTTCCTTTCTTTCTTGAAACCTATTATCAATGGACGCGGTTTTGATTTCAAAGAACCCAATATAGGCGAGGAAAGGCGCATGGACATTGTAATAACTTATACCGCCCATCGCTATATTTTAGAACTTAAAATTTGGCGAGGCGAGGAATATCACACGCAAGGCATCAAGCAATTAGCCGAATATTTAGACCTATATCAGCAAAAAGAAGGCTATTTATTGATTTTTAATTTCAACAAAAATAAGGCTTTCAAAGAAGAAACCATACAAATAGGTGATAAAACAATTCTTGCGGTATGGGTGTAAGTCTTGCCTGCCCACACAAAGAACACATTTTATAGCATTTTGAGTAGGATTTGGCTCTATTTCAGTTCTGCATGGGTTTGCTTCATAACACACCAATCGCAAACTTTTTTCTATTTTTAGTACTTATTTGTAAACTAAGCACAACAAGGGCGGTCTAGGTAGTCCGAATGCTACTGAAACATATCGTATCTCAACTCTGGATGCCATAAACAAGTTTCAAACTCTATTAAAAATTCATTTTTGGAGTTATCCTTCCCCATTCTTCGTTTCTCGCTCCAATGCTCTCTAATATAGCATAATTGACGCAATAATTTTTGTTGTTCATTGGAATCTAACTTTTCAAACTTTCTTGCATTACCCACCAAAAGCTTGAAATTACGTTGTTTGATCCATGACAAATCAGTGATAAAATCGCCTAGTATGGCACTATAATTTGTTGAACTAGGAAAATCATCAGGGAAACCGAATGCCAAAGAAAATTGTTGTAACATACCTCTGTCTGTAACACATTTTGCGGCATCTATCCTTGCCTCGAAATAATCTATATCTTTCATTATCGTTTTCCTTTTTTAGTTTTAATTGTGGGTGTTGTTGGTATAAATCGTTCGTAATATCGATTCGAATAATAGTATTTACCATTAGTGCCTACAATAATTCTTTTTCTTCCTCTTTTTTGTCCATTTTCTTTTTGTTCATCATTAGTATCAACATCATACGCTCTACAAGTTATTTTATTTCTTTTGCTATCCATATCTGAAAGACTATCCCCAGTGTTCCAAGTTTGCTCCATTAAAAAAACTTGAAACAGTTAGCCATTTTTTAGCAAAACAAACTTAGAACAGCGGAGTGCACGGATATACGTGGCAAAGAAAAGTATTTTTGGTAGGCTATCCAAAAAAAAATAGACAGCTTTTAGGAATGTAGCAACAAACTGTGTGCATCAGCTGGAAATTTAGGCAATATACGCCATACAAAATACATCTGCACATCGCCCATATTTTTAACATACACAAGTTCAGACTTTTTCTCACACACACAAAAGCCTTTGACTAATTCATAAGCCGTTTCAGTAATATGTGCCTTGCCTACCAATGCAAAAGATAGCCTAAACTTAGTCGCGAAACACTCCAAAAGGGTGTGTTTTGTGTATATATGACTCTAAAATTGGTTACAAAAAGATGCGCAAAGATAGGAAAAGATGAAAAAAAGCAAATGCGGAACACCTTAACCAAAAAGCGAAACACCCAAAAGCAAATGTGAAACACCCAAAAGCAAATGTGAATCGCCCAAATACAGCCACAGAACGCCTTGAAACGGCTTTTTTTGTTTTTTAATGGAGTAAACTTGGAATATTGGGGGAGACAACTGTAGCTTTTAATATTTTAATTGTTTGCCATACAAATAAAGTTCATGAATGCTGTCTGGCATCGTTAATTTGTACAATTGGAAATCCTGTATTGTCAATAATCCTCGATGATTTTCAAGATTCCCAAGTTCGTAAACAACAATTATTGGCTTTTCTACTAAGTCTGTTTCATAACGATTTGCGCAGCAAACTGTACCCTCTTTTTTTGTACCTGAAGCCTCGAACGAATACTTGTAGTCCCTGCCCCGCCTACTGCCTGGTACTGATGCTGTTATTTTGCCTATTGTTACTGCAAAATTTTTTCTTCTATCATCATAACTTTTATGATCTAAATATACAGCATAAATCATGAAAATGAAAATGCTTACAAGGATGGTAATTAAAATATAATTAGTGCCATTAAATTTCTTTTTAACCATAACTTTTCAATGAGTTTATAGATTTTCGATATTTTAATTGGTTACCAAACTTGAAAGGTTACCTCCCCCAATGTTCCAAGTTTACTCCATTAAAAAAAACTTGAAACAGTAAGCCATTTTTTAGCAAAACAAACTTAGAACAGCGGAGTATGGATGTATGTGGCAAAGAAAAGTATTTTTGGTAGGCTATCCAAAAAAATAGGCGGTTTTTAGGAATGAAAGTTGCCTAAGCTACTCATTTCACACATACAAAGCCGCGTTGTAAGCATCTGTTGGCATCGCCCCACAGAGGCTTACAACGTGGCTACATTAAAACAACATACTTTAAGATAGTGTAGCGTGAAACCGTGCGCACCAGCCGAAAATTCAGGCAATATACGCCATACAAAATACGTCTGCACATCGCCCATATTTTTAACATACACAAGTTCAGACTTTTTCTCACACACACAAAAGCCTTTGACCAATTCATAAGTCGTTTCGATAATATGTGCCTTGCCTACCTCGCCTACCAACGCAAAAAGATAGCCTAAACTTAGTCGTGAAACACTGCAAAAAGGTGTTTTTTGTGTGTATATGGCTCTAAAATCGGTTACAAAAAGATGTGCAAAAGATGCGTAAAGATAGAGAAAGATGAAAAAAAGTAAATGCGGAACACCTTAACCAAAAAGTGAAACACCCAAAACAAAAAGTGAAACGCCTTAACCAAGAAACGTATCGCCCAAAAGCAAATGCGAATCGCCCAAACACAGCTACAGAACGCCTTCAATAGCTTTTTGAAAGGCTGTTTACAAGTGTAAAGTGCCTATATTTCCTTTACATGCGTAAACAAATAACTTACACATCCTTGTAAAGCGTAAACTGAGCGTAAAGTCTGTAAACAAGCGTTAATCCCAATCCATAGGATAGCCCTTTTCATTCAAAACTATTTGTTTGGGTTGTATATAATTAACTATAGTGTCTCTGTGTACTTTTCCTATATTTTCCGATAAATTTTGGCTCAATAGATTTTGTTTATATTGGCTCACATCTGTTTGTATTTGGTAGGACAGCCTATTTTGGTAGGAAAGGGCTTCTTCTTCCGCAAGCCCAAAACTCGTCAAGACTTCCTCCAAATTCTTCATACCTTTTAGGTGGATATATTGTTTTATTTGATAGGTTTGAGAGGCTTCATCCCATGTTTTTTTGCGGAAATTTTGGGTATGGCATAGACTTTCTACCAAGCGCAGGTTGAGACGCAAATGTTGTTGAGGTGCTTTCCCACGCAAGGCGTTGAGGTAAGCATTGAGTTCATTCAACTCCCAAGCATCAATATGGCTTTTCGTTTGCTGGGTTATCGTCTTTTCGAGTTGCTGTGTAACTCGATGCCCTTTTTTTCGAATGGTTTGAAGTTTAGCCATCGCCTTTTTTTGTAATGTTTTGGTTTTGGGGGTTGTTTCCAACGCCTTTAGCTCCGCTTGCATTGCCTTTTCTTCTTTTTCTATCGATTTTAAGGCTGCTTGTAATGCCTCTACTTGTTTCGTGTGTTTGTCTGACCGCTTTTGTTCTTTGGGTGCAGCTTTGGGCAGGCAAGCCAAGGTATGCCTTAAGAAGGCAAGGTTTTGTATCTCCTCACGCAAAATAGTGTCTTGTGCCAATACCCACACATCTTCGCCCAATTCGTCATAAGCTTTCAGTTTGATGTGATTGCCTATTTCACGTGTGAGCGTTTGGAATTGGTGTTCCTTGATATTATTTTGAAGTAATCGCTGATTTTCGGCAGGCGAAAAAAGCAATTCTTTCAAGTAAAAATATCTTTTGCTCAACGTATGCTTCGCTCCTACTTCCATCGCTTCTTCCATGCTTGCGCTTACAGGCACAAGATTTGTTTTGATTTGTGCTTTGATATTTTGTAAAGAAGCAGGCGTTTGCGCCAGGATTTTTTCCTTTAGTTGAATGTCTTTAGTTTGCGCATGCAAAGTTTCAAAAAATGCTTGTTGGTTTTCTGTGGCTAATTCGGGCAAAAGATTTACGAAGCTTTTTTCCATGCGTTCTTTTTGTTCCGCATGTGCTGCTTTAAGTTTTTCGTGGAATGTACCGTTTTCAGCAGGATTTTCCGCTTCTTTTTGCGCAGGCATTTCTACTATAGAAATTTCTTGGGCAAGCCATTCGTAAAACTCTGTGATGCCTAAATTTTCCTGCAAAAACACCTCATTTGTACAGCGTAAATAGGCTTTGTTTAGCTCAAAATCTTGTTTTTTTCTGTTCCATTGCAAGACCTGGTACATTTTTGATAAATCGGTATTGATTTTCAGATAACTTGGTTTAGCCGCTTTTTCCAAGCAGTATTTCATTTTTTGTTGGTATTTTTGGTGCGCCAAACGAATATTTTGCAACTGCAACTCCCCAAAAGCCTGTGTTTGTCTTTCTCTTTTGTAAAAGGCTTGTTGTGCGTCAGGCAGGCAAGTTGGTTTCTCTCGTTTAATGATAACAAGCTCCATTTTTTGCATATTTCTAAACCGTTGGCTTACCTGCACCGCTACATCAAGGCTATTATCATGGCTTTGCATATCGAATAAAATCAAACGCGTTATGTTTTGATTATAGACATTGATGCCACAATCAAAGCAAGCGCTCACAAACAAAAGTTTGATGCCTTCAGGTATCAATCCCTCTTTTATCAAGGAAGCATGTGTTTTTGTATGGTAGTTTTTTTCTTCCATGCTAAACACAAAATCTATCTCCTCACGTTTATAGATGCCCATTTTTACTAAAGTATCCCTGTAACTCAGCGCGAGTTTTTTATCGTTGATGCGCACTACAGTAATGCCATTTGATTTGCCTTTACTCAAAAGTCCGCCCAAAAGTTGGTTGCGTTCTTCTCTCTTTTGGTAGGCAAGGCGTGTAACCTCAAAAACGGGATTATTTTTGCGTTGGAAAGAAATAAGCTGGTAGTCTTCTTTTCTCACAAATTGATAATCAGGCGTGGCACTCAACATGACAGCGCGCGGACTTGCCTCCATGATAGCCAACACATGGTCTATGGCTTGCCTGCGGTAGGGGTAGGCAAGTGTAAGCAAATGGCTCTCATCAATCCAAACCTCAAAATCAGGATTTTTATCAAAAAGTTGTTTGGCTCTGTCATAAGTACAAACATTGATTTGAGAAAAATGTAATTCTTCGTCCTCTTGCGAGGCTTTGTTTTGAAAACAGGTGAGCAAATGCCCCAAATCTTTGTATTCTTCTTCTATTTGTGAAACTTGAATGCTGTAAGGCACTAAAAAAAGCACAGGATTGGGCATTTCTGGGGCTATTTCGCGCAAAAGTGTGTGCGTTTTGCCAAGTCCAGCATCTCCTGCCAATTGTATTTTGGTGTTTTGCAGGAAAAAAGAAGTGATGACCTCTTTATAAGCACCTAAATATTTTTCCACCTTGAATTGGGGAACGGTAGGCAAGGTAAAACCCCGCTTAGAAAAAGGTTTTTTTGCCAAACAGATTTCTAAATCACTGTCCCAACCAAACTTGCCTACATAATCACAAAGGTCATTTTCAGCAGGTTTAGGCAAATGTTTTTCTTTTTGCAATGCTAATTTTGGCAATGTCAAAATAGGTGTTTTGTATGCTTTTTTTAACAGTTGGCTGTGTTTATAGCCTGTAAAGTCGGTATCATACAGTACGCGCAAGGTTTTGAAGTCTATTTGCTTGCCTGCCAATTTTTCCGCAATAAAAGCAGGTATTTTAGCTTCTTCCGCACCCATCGTGAAAGCATTGTATCCTTTTGCTAATAATGCCAAGCAATCCGCTTCTCCCCCACACAAAATAGCGGGTTCATTTTCGCGTAAGGTATCCAACCCAAACGCATAGCGATAATTTTCACCCAAAACTTCTTTAGCGTGTGCAAGATTGGGCAAATAGCTGGTTTTGCTTTTGCCATAAGCTCTATAAAGTTCTTTGGGTTGATACAATTTATAAACCTTGCCTGCCACAATTTCGAAGGCAAAAATAAATTTGAGGTTGTCTTTTTTCCAAATCTTGGCTTCTCCTGTAGGTTGTGGGTAGGCAAGTTCGAAACTTTGCACCACTTTTACCCCATATTTCTCCAAAGTAGGCAAGTCAATTTGCCCCTTTTTCTGCCAAAAATCAAGCTCTGCTGGTGTAAAATCGCGAAAAGCAATATGTGTTAAGGTTGCTTTAGAGTCGTTCTCAGGCGTAAAGGTGGTTTTTTTTGCAAGCTTAGGCAAGCTTTTTAAGGCAGTTTGGTTTGAGTAGGCAAGATTATAAATTTCCGCCAAACGTTCCCAAACAGCTTGGTTATCTGAAAGTCCTTCTATGCGTTTAAGAAAATCCCATGCATTGCCTTTAGCCTCGTTATCGCCAAAATCTTTGAAGCGGAAAGCATCTTTGTACCAATTGACAAAAAAGGAAGACGTTCGTTCTTGGCGAAAAGGATTTTCGCGCTGGGGTTTATGGTTGTTGGGTTCAAAACCATAATATTTAAATACTTGTAAGCCTTTATCTTGGTCAAGACAGTTTTTAATGGCTTGTTTTAGGTCATTTGAGAGGTATTGCATTTTTTTTTGGTTGTTTTGAGCAACCACTTTGCAACTTCAGACCTGAATAAAAAAAAATATTCAAATTTTTATGTATTTTTTTTGACAATACAAAAAAAATACATATTTTTGCATTGTGGTTTTGCTTTTGGTGAGACAAAAGAATTCCCGCAGCACCCCTTTTTAAGTTTTCCATCCGCCAAGACTTTGACTTAAAAATGTGCCCTTCGTAATTGCAAATATATGAGCCTTCCAATTTGGGAGGCTTTCTGCTTTTATAAGGTTTTTGTTGTTATATAAAGATTAAAATATTTAGAGGTGAGAATTAGATTTACAAAGATTTTACAAAATTAAGGTATTTATACGATATTTACAAGGTAATTTAAAATATTTCTCTTCCCTCCTACTTTCGGAATGAAAACAAACCGTGCGCTTTTTGTTTGTTGTATCTTTTTCGACAAGCGTCTGAGCAATGCAAGGCGTTGGCGCTGCGCATCACTACCGACTTGCCACAACAGCGACACTCGATAGCAAATCCTTCCGTTTCTACAATTCTTTCTATTTTGATTATTTCTTTAGGGACATCATCAGTGTTTGTTTCGGCTTCGAGTGTCGCTGTAGGAGT
>JAYTNK010000289.1:0-2112 GCA_043748375.1 Cytophagales bacterium | reverse complement strand
GCTCCTATATCCCGCTTTTTTGAAGATAAATTCCGCCTGCCCCTCGTAATCAAGGGCGTTAAATGTGCTTCGCTCGGCACTATCCATGCTGTCTATAGCTTTTACAATGGAGGGCAAAGCGCGTTGATACGACACCCATTTTGTTTCTGTTTCTTGGGGGCTGTATGTTAGGGCGTTTGCGGGTTTTATACCAGATGCTTTTCCATTGCCCTCAAAATGCGCTATAGATAAAGCTATTATTGCTAAAAAAGCACTCAAAAACTTGTTCATATTTAAAATAGAGTTTAATAAAGAATATTACAATAATCTTATTATAGTTTTTATTTTTTATAAGAGTTTGAATATCAGCTATTTAATTTTTTTTAGTAAAAAAGATATAGGTTTGTGTAACAAAAAATGCGGCATCTACGCTTTTAATGGTGTGAAGCCAATAGAAAAAAGCTTAGAAAATCCGCGTTCCTTCCAGTTATTAACGAGTTTAACGCCGAATGAGTTTGTAATTTTATTGCAAACGTTTGATAATTTATGTGTAGGCTATTTCCGCCACTACGATTTACAAGGAAATAAACGCCACATACCCAAATATAGGGAGTTCGGGTAAATTACTATTCTTATTGGAGTATCTGAAGGAAAACCCAAGCCAAACTTATGCCCACTGTTCCAAGTTTGTTTTGTTGTAAAATAAAACAATACTGTTTCAAGTTTAAGCGAACTTGGAACTTTCTTTAGGGCAAGTTTCCAACTTGCGATAGCAAAACAATGCCAAGCTAATCCAAACTAAAACCAATAAAAAAGGAAAAAAACGTGCTTTTTGTGTTGGGTTTTACTGTGGTGTGTAGGCAAGGTGTTTTACTTTTGTGGTAAAATGACTGTAATTTTGTAGCAGTTTTAGCGCGGTTTGTTTGCTTACGCGGAAGCGTGGACGTTTCAGTTAGGTAGGAATCTCGCGCCAGTGAGGTAGCTCCACCTACTTTCAATAGGCAGTAAGAGACCATTGGAGTATTGAAAACAAATGTCATTAGTTTTTAGATGTTGTTTTTAGGGAGAATAAAGCAAGAGTTAGAAAAGATAATGCACCAGAAAACCTTGCCACCATAAGAAAAGTAGCCTTGCAAATGCTACGTAATGAAAAAAAATGCTAACATTTTGATGCACCTAATCTGGGAAGGGCAGGCACTTATTTGTAAATGTGCCTATTGTTTGCGACCTTTGCAACTTATTAAATAAACCCAATGATACAGAAACTAACCACGCTTGTACTCGCTCTTTGTTTATTTGCAAATGCGTACGCACAAGACTTGTCGAGCAAAATCCCTCAGGAAGCTATTGGTGTAATCAGTTTTAACTTTGAAAACTATAACAAAAAAATAGACTTTTCTAAAATCAAACAAAGCACTTGGTTCAAAGAATTTGACAAAAACATAGCCGCACAAAACCCTGAAAGCTATGACATCATATCGAAAATGTACAAAAATCCTGCTGAATTAGGAGTGAATCTTGCTCCACGCTCTTATGGTGTAGCTGAGTTTTTGAAAGGCGATTTTTACACTATTTCGTACTTGGTAGCGATTAGTGATGCCAAAAAATTCGAAAAAGCTATGAAAAAAGAACTTGCCAATAGCAAGACTGCTCCAGATAAAAAAATTATCAAAAAAGGCAATGATAAAATAGCGATGCTCAACGACTTTGGCGCAGTCATTTGGAACGAACAATATGCGAGCGTAGTCGCTATCATAGGAGACGACAAGCGTATAAACTTCGATTTTAGTTATGGGGACAGTCTTTATCAGCAGAAAATGGATAAAAGACGTGAAGAGTTCAAACAAATGAAAAAAACTGAACTCAAATTAAAATTGGATAACTTGAACATAACGCAAGATAAATCTATCCAGAATAACCAAAACTTTCAATTATTCCAAGCCCAAGTATATGACATAGGCATTTGGATAAATGTGGACAAAGTTACCGATATGTATGTAAGGCAAGTGTCTCCTATGATGCAAAATGGAGCTATGGCAGGGCTATTCGGCAGAATGTCTGTAGGCTCATTTCAACACAATTTTTTTAATTTCAATCAAGGTGAAATTACCCTCGACTCACATACTTACATGG
>JAYTNK010000288.1:0-1977 GCA_043748375.1 Cytophagales bacterium | reverse complement strand
GAATTGGTGCAATTATATTAATCTTTGTTTTCAAGCCAATATAAAATAGAAGACCTATAAAAACTACCTTTTCATGAGTTTTTATAGGTCTTTATGTCGACCTTGAAAATGTTAGGTTTTTCTAAAATTTATACGAGGGTTTTTACATAGAATAGGGGTTGCAACTAATAGGGTAGGTGCAAAGGCGGTTATCGGTGTAACGGTTTTTTTACATAGAATAGGGGTTGCAATCCCTATTCTATGTAAAAAGGCACTTTTGGAATCCTACAAAAAAATTCCCGTAATAACTTTCCAAGAACCAAATGTTATACATCATCAAATTCCACTTTGTGTACTTGATAATCACGATTTCCGAGATATGCACGTTTAACTTCAGGATTGTTGATGAGTTCTTCAGGAGTACCATGTGCAAAGTGTTTGCCTTGTGTCATCACATAAACGCGGTCGCTGATAGTCAAAATAGCATCTGCATCATGGTCAGTAATGAGTATGCCTATTTGCTTTCGCTTAAGGTAGTAAATTACTTTTTGAATGTCTTCAGTCGCTAGGGGATCTACACCCGCAAACGGTTCATCAAGCAATACAAAACTAGGATTTGTGGCAAGTGCGCGGGCTATTTCAGTACGCCTTCGCTCGCCTCCTGATAACGATTTGCCCATGTTTTTGCGCACATGCGTTAGTTTGAACTCCTCTAATAATTCCTCTGTCTTTTCGCGTTGTTGCACTTTGCTGAGTTTCGTCATCTGCAATACCGCGAGAATATTATCCTCTACACTCAACTTGCGAAAAACTGACGGCTCTTGCGCCAAATAGCCAATACCTTTGCGTGCTCTGCGGTACATAGGCAAGTCCGTAATATCTTCCTCACCTAAATAAACCTTGCCTGCATTCGGCTTTACCAAACCCACACACATATAAAAGCTGGTTGTCTTGCCTGCCCCATTTGGACCCAATAAACCCACAATTTCGCCTTGCGCTACATGGATAGAAACGTCATTTACCACTACTCGCTTGCCGTATTTTTTAATTAAATTATCTGCTCTCAATACCATAACGCTGTTGTTTTTTGAGCAAATATAACGCGAAGTATCTGCTATTCAAAATGAACTACGATTTATTAAGTTATTTTAACAATTTTATGTGCTTAATAATATCTTTCGCAAGAAGTCTATTGAGTAGGAATTTCTACAAAGAAGGTTGTACTTACCATGTGCGTACTTTCGAGCCAAATCTCGCCTACTGTAGCGTATATGATATTGTGTATGAGATTTCCCCAAACTTATATCAATTCATCGGGAAGGCACATTTCGTGTGATTTTCAATGCCTTATTTGAGTTGCTTATTGTAATATGAAAAGCTTAAAATGTTATACACATTTTGTAATTATTAAATTTTTAAGTGGTTAAAATATAAAATTATAGGCTATTTAACTCATATTTACCTTGATACCCACAACAAGTATATCATCAATTTGCTCATAGTTCTGCATCCAGTCGCTTACAGTTTGTTGGAGGAGTTCATCCTGCGTTTGCATATCTTTTTCAGCATGAGTGGCAAAGAATGCTTGCATTTGCTTAGTAGAGAATTTTTTAGCTCTATCGCCTCCGAATTGGTCGGGCAAACCATCAGAATATAAATAGAGGGCGGTAGGTTGGTCTATATTGATGATGTGTCGTGTATATACTTTTTCCTCATCATCATCATATTGCGCACCACCTATGCCAAATCTATCGCCACGTATTACGGTTGCCTCGCCTGCCTTTACATAGATAAGTCCGTTTTTCGCGCCTGCAAACTCGACAATATTTTGGTTAGGATTTACGACACACATAGCCATATCCATACCATCAGCATTTTTGCCTTCGTTTTGTTTGAGCGCGTGACGAATGAGTGTGTCTAATTCTTGTAAGATGAGTTGGGGTTGTGTAATACCTTCATTATTAACGATTTGATCTAAATAGGCATCACCCATCATAC
>JAYTNK010000287.1:0-32792 GCA_043748375.1 Cytophagales bacterium | reverse complement strand
CTTACAAAAAGGGCAACCACAAGGGATTGCCCCTACTCAAAAAACGTCCCAACAAAAATTGTCAGAGAACCAAAAAACAAAATAGTACGGACTATTTTGTTCATAAATCACCCACTAACAACGAGTATTTAGCACCTTGCCTACGTAGGCGAGGTGCTTTGTTTATATGTGTTTGTTTTCGGCTTTCAAAAAATGTAGGCAAGATGAATGACGCAATAAATCATTATTTTTTAAAATATACCTTAGTACCAATCAAATATGCTCTAGTACCAATTAAATATGCCTTAGTACTTTTCAAATATAGCTTAGTAGCATATAGTATAAGTCATATTTTTTAGGTATTGCTTTATATTTGTACAGGTTTTATGATAAAGGGCAGGCAAGTTAAAGTACACCATTTATACCAAATATAACGCGCAAAGTATTAAAGACTTTTTGTTGCGCTTTTTCTCCTGAATTAAGCAGACGAGGCATTTGAAAAAATACATGAACCATACCTTTGTAGTTATCATGTGTAACTTTTACGCCTGCTTCTTGCAAACGTTGCGCATAACGAGTTCCCTCTGAACAAAGCGGGTCATACTCGGCTGTAATAATCATAGCGGGAGGCAAGCCTTGCAGTTGTGCATCTGTAGCCCACGCAGGCGAGAGCAATGGGTGCTTGGTGTCGGTTTCGGGAGTGATATAATGCGTCAAAAACCATCGCATCATGTCTGTAGTAAGTATATACCCTTTGGCGCGGGTGTGGGTGGTTTCGCCTGAAAAGGTGGCATCAGTACAGGGATAAATCAATACTTGTTGCAAAATTTTCGGTGAGCCTTTTTCCTTTGCTTGCATACATACACCTGTGGCTAAATTGCCGCCTGCGCTATCGCCCATAACGGCAAGCCGTGCGCCATCGCCTCCAAATGTTTGGGCATGGTCTGCTATCCATTGGGTTACTTCATAGCATATTTGCGGAATGGCAGGGAATTTACATTCGGGAGCGCGTGGATAATCTACGGCTACTACTATCGCCCCTACTTCTTTGGCAGTTCTACGACAGAGGTTGTCGTGTGTTTCAAGGTCGCCTACTACAAAGCCACCACCATGAAAATACACGACTACAGGCAAGTGCGTTTGTGCATTTGGTTTATAAATTCTGATAGGGCAGGCAAGTAGGCTGGTATTTACAGACGCTTCTATGATTTCGTGCATATCGGCAGGTGTGTGCTCAATGAGGCTGCTCATGCGTTTGAGTTGTTGGCGATTGTGCCTACGAAAGCCTTCTGGCGTAACATTTCGCAGGTCTAATTTGGCGCGTAAATTATGCACCCATAGTACAGCACGAAGCTTTAAAGATAGTCCCATGTTGCAAATATATAAAACATTTTGGGTTACAAGTTGTTTTTTATTAAATTTGCAGGCACGCAATCTTGCCTGCCCAAGCTATTCTTATTGTTTTTAATATGAGTTATACCATTTTTTGGTTTATGTTAATTGGCACATTCTTCCTTATGGAAGGTGCGGCGTGGGTTACGCATAAGTACGTTATGCATGGCTTCATGTGGCGTTGGCACAAAGACCATCACCAACCTAGTGAAGGCTTTTTTGAAAAGAACGACTATTTTGCTGTCGTGTTTAGTCTGCCCTCCATGCTCACCATAGTGTTGGGCTTCGAGGTACCGTGGTTGTGGTTTTTAAAACCTATTGGTTTTGGTATTTTGGCGTATGGCATTTTCTATGTGCTGTTTCATGATATTTTGGTGCATAGGCGTGTAAAATTCAAGTTTGCAGCGCGTAGTCGTTATTTGAGGCGTATGATTCGCGCCCACCAAGTCCATCATAAATGCAGACACAAACATGGAGCAGAGGCATTCGGATTCTTGTATGCCTCTAAAAAATATGCCCCTGAAGAGTAGCAGACTTCTTGCGAAAGCCCCTTAAAGCATAGAAAAGTCTGTAGCCCAATGCTACAGACTTTCGCAAGAAGTGTGTTATTTAAGGTTCATTTTTGCAGAGCAAGGCGATGTTCGAAGACCCTGCTGATGAAACGCTATTGTTCCTACACTAAATAGGCTAATTTATCGGTTGCTTTCAAACCTATACCTGTCAAAACAGATACAATAACGGCTGTTTTTGATTGGGTAGCGACATATTGTTCAAGTCCAGCTATTATGCAGGCAGAAGTCGGCTCAACATAATACCCTTGTCGAGCAAGGTAAACGACTTGTTTTTTAATATCTGCCTCGCCTACCGTTATAAATGAGCCTTGTGTTTGGCGAACTGCCTCTATCATTTGGGAGGCAAGGTAGGGCTTCGCAATGGCAATACCTTCAGCCATAGTAGGAGTCTGACAGTCGGGTATCGGCTCGCCTGCCCATTCCGCATAAAGTGGCGCACAATTTTGAGCTTGTACACCTATTAGTTTGGGCATTTGAACAATAATACCCGTTTTCAGTAAATCTTGAAAACCCATATACGCCCCCAATAACAGCGTGCCGTTTCCTGCGGGAAGTACCAACGCATCAGGTGCTTGCCATCCTAATTGCTCGCATACTTCGTAGGCAAAAGTTTTAGTACCTTCCAAAAACAAGTTGTTATGAACGTGGCTGGCATAATACACCTCGTTTTTTTGGGCAAAATCCATGCAAGCGGCGGCTGTTGCATCGCGATTGCCTTGTATGCGCACTACTTCCGCGCCATACATACTAATTTGCACTATTTTGGCAGGCGAGGTATCAGCAGGGACAAATATTTTGCAAGCTATTCCTGCTTTTGCGGCATAACACGCTATCGCACAACCTGCATTGCCCGATGAGTCTTGTACAACTGACGTAACGCCTAATTTTTGGGCATGAGAGATTATCATCGTTGCCCCTCTATCTTTGTAAGAACCAGTAGGAAATAGGTAATCCAACTTTAGAAAAACTTGCGTCTTGCCTACCTGATAGGGCAATAAAGGCGTAAAACCTTCTTGAAACGAAACGCGGTCTTCTATAGGCAGGGCAGGCAAGGCTTCTTCATATCGCCAAAGTGTAGGTGGGCGTTTGGCTATTAAGTCAAGAGGGAAATGCGCATCTATCATACTAAGGGTTGTTTAGTTGAACTGTATCTGTTGTTAAAAAACGTCTTTTGGGTTGTAATTTCGTTAGATTTTTCGTTATAGCGACCTGCTACGACTGCAAAATCTGCCTCATTTCACGCCAAAACACGCATTTTTTACTACCGAAAAATCCAACTAAACAACCCCTAAAATAAAAATGGGGCGTTTTACAAACTCCAATACTGCATATTTTTAATTTTCGGACGGTAAATACCTTTGACATCAATCAATACGGCATTTGGGCGTGTAATAGACAAGAAATAGGCTTCGTCTAAATCCACATATTCACGATGATTTACGGCTACTATTACCGCATCATAATCCTTGCCTATACTATCCACCAAACCAAATCCGTATTCTTCTTGTAGTTCGTGGCTATCGGCTTGTGGGTCTGTTACTTCTACTTGCACATTAAACTCTTTCAATTCGCGGATAATATCAGCTACCTTCGAATTTCGAATATCTTGCACGTTCTCTTTAAAAGTAGCTCCCATTACCAATACTTTGAGTGTCGTGAGGTTCTTATCTTTATTTTTGAGTAATATTTTCAAACAATTTGTAGCAATGTACGCTGCCATGCCATCATTGATATTGCGTCCGCTCAAAATTACATGGGGGTTGTGTCCCAACTTGCTCGCTTTGTAGGTAAGGTAATAAGGATCTACCCCAATACAATGACCGCCTACCAAACCTGGCGTAAATTTTAAGAAGTTCCATTTTGTACCTGCAGCAGCAAGTACCTCGTATGTATTGATATCCATACGATTAAAAATCATCGACAGCTCGTTCATGAGAGCTATGTTCAAATCGCGTTGTGTATTTTCGATGATTTTGGCGGCTTCAGCCACTTTGATGCTGGAAGCACGATGCACTCCTGCCGTTACAACCATTTCATACACCTTTGCCACTAAGTCTAAAGATTCTGCATCACAACCCGACACAACCTTAACTATAGTAGCCAATGTATGTTCTTTGTCGCCTGGGTTGATGCGTTCGGGCGAGTAGCCCACTTTGAAATCTATGCCAAATTTAAGTCCCGATTCGCGCTCAAGAATAGGCACACAATCTTCCTCTGTACAACCTGGATAAACAGTTGATTCATAGACAACTACATCGCCTTTTTTCAATGCCTTGCCTACCGTAGCAGAAGCGGCGAGGATAGGGCGCAAGTCGGGGCTATTGCTCTCATCAATAGGTGTTGGCACTGCTATAACAAAGAAACAGGCTTCGCGTAATACAGATAACTCATGCGTAAAGTGTATATCGCAATCTTCAAAGTCTGCTTTATCGAGTTCACCACTAGGGTCTTGTTGATTGTTCAGCATAGCTATGCGCTGTGCATTTATATCGAAGCCTATTACGCATAATTTTTTAGCAAAAGCGAGTGCTACAGGCAAACCTACATAGCCTAACCCTATAACGGCAAGGGTCGCTTGTTTTTCTTGTAAGGATTGGTACATGAATTATGTTTACAGTTAGTTCCGTTGAAATTAGGCGCAAATATAGCCCATATAATTCAAAAGGCGAAAGAAAAATTTGGCTTAACAGACTGCTGTTGGTGTCCTCTGTACGAATCTTTGGTAGGCAAGTAGAGGTTATAAGCAAAAAAAATCCTATATCTTTTTGAAGAGATATAGGATTTAGTGGGTGCGAGAGCGGGAATTGAACCGCGCTACCTCGAGGTTATGAGCCTCACGTGCAACCGTTACACTTCCTCGCACTGCAAAATTAGAGAATAGAATTGAAACCACCAAATTTTTTTGAGTTTTTTTCAAAATACTTCGAAAATATTTTTTATTACTTACTTATGCGTATCTTTGCAAAATTTTTTTCTGATGCTCATGAAATATAAACGTATTCTGCTCAAACTAAGTGGCGAGGCTTTGCAAGGCGAGCAGTCCTTTGGTATTGATGCCAATCGCCTGCGCCAATATGCCTTAGAAATCAAACACGTAGTACAAGAAGGTATCCAAGTAGCTATAGTAATAGGTGGCGGCAATATCTTCAGAGGTTCAGTAGGGGAAAGTTTAGGTATAGACCGCGTACAAGGCGATTACATGGGTATGTTGGCTACCGTTATCAACTCTATGGCATTGCAAAGCACCCTCGAAGATGTAAACGTTTATACACGCCTCATGTCGGGTATCAAAATGGAACAAGTATGCGAGCCATTTATCAAAAGAAGGGCAATGCGCCACTTAGAGAAAGGACGTGTAGTGATTTTTGGGGCGGGTATTGGCAGCCCATACTTTACCACCGACTCTGCTGCAAGTCTTCGCGCCATTGAAATTGAAGCCGATGTGGTATTAAAAGGTACGCGTGTCGATGGCGTATATTCGGCAGACCCTGAGAACGACCTTACGGCTGAGCGTTTTAGCCATATATCTTTCGAAGAAGTCTATAAATTGGGCTTAAATGTAATGGACATGACCGCCTTCACACTTTGTAAAGAAAACCACTTGCCTATTATTGTTTTTGATATGAATAAACCTGGCAATCTCCTCAAAATTGTAAAAGGAGAAGCTGTAGGTACGCTTATTACCATGAACTAAGCACTTTGCTAATTTATTTGTATATCGATAACCAAATTTATTGCCTTCTACCCAAAAATTTAATAGAAACGTCTTATTTTTGAAAGTATCCTATATACATAAAAGCGAGTTTTCTTTTTAGTTAGCAGATGCCACTCACAAGGGATAAAATAACGCATTGCTACTCAAAAAAAACGCGCAAATAAAAGTGTATAAATATGTGTGTGGTTGAACAAACTATCATATATCCTCATTTCTACTTTTTTCACCCTTACATCTCGTTACTCTTTATGGAAGAAGAAATTAAAATGTATTTAGACGATGCCCGCGACACAATGGGCAAAGCCATCGAACACTTCAATCGCGAATTGCTGCGCATACGGGCAGGCAAGGCTACCCCAAACATGGTTGATGGTATCAAGGTCGATTATTATGGCGTGGAAACGCTCATCTCGCAAGCTGCCTCCGTAACTTCAGGTGATGCGCGTACTTTAATTATTAAACCTTTCGAAAAAAGCCTTATTACTAAAATAGAAAAGGCGATTCGTGATAGTGAACTCGGCGTAAACCCTCAAAATGATGGTGAAATTATACGTATTACCATTCCGCCACTTACCGAAGAACGCCGTAAAGCACTTGTAAAGCAAGTAAAACAAGAAGGCGAAACAGGCAAGATTACTATCCGAAATATCCGCAAAGATACCAATAGTGGCTTGAAAGACCTTCAAAAAGACGGTGCTTCTGAAGACGCTGTGAAAAATGCAGAGGAGAAAGTACAAAAACTTACAGACGAATTTATTGCCAAAATAGAGGAATTACTTGTTAAAAAAGAAACAGAGTTGATGACTGTTTGATGATTTTTAGTGAGTTTGATAATAACTACATGCCAACCTAATAATGGTTAATAGCAGTAGGATAGTTCGGCAGGCAAGTTCACAACTTGCCTGCCCAATAATAATGGTTAATAGCAATATTATTGCGGGCAGGCGAGCGGCAACATTTTCATTCAGAAGCAAAAAACTGCTACCTCTTTGAAAGAAGTAGCAGTTTTTATATATGCCTTAACTTACTAAGGCAATGGAACAACTGTAACAGCCTTATAGTTAGCTAAAGTCAACGGAGGAAGCGTTGAGCCATATTTGGTATTGATAACTTTCATTAACTCATTGGCTATGATAGCATTGCCTGAAGGTGTAAGGTGTATTCCATCAAGACTGAACACGCCACCTGAGATAAACGAAGTTCTGTATATATATCTACCGCTTAAGAAACCTGCAGGTGAATTGGCTTGGTCTAAGGCTCCGCCTGTAGCATTTACATCAAGGAACGCAAGCCCTTTGGCTGTAGCTTGTGCGCTGATAACCGCATTAAGCTCATTGGTGCGAAGCGTAATTTCTGCTACTTCCATAACATCTAACACAGAAGCATCTTTCAAGGGGTTGTTAGGGTGCAAACCATAAGGGAAAGGTTGCCCTGTGCCTACAGTTGTTTTACCAAAATTGCCATAGTCAGCCTGTGCGCCGAGTAGGAATAAATCTGTAGCAGTAGCAGGGCGTGTACCGCCTGTAGCCTCAATAAAAAGAGCTGTAACAGTAGGTGCCGCTGCTTGTACTTGTGCCAACAAAGCACCGTAAGTAATCGTGCGAAAATGTGCTGCAATGGTAACTTGTGGAATAGTAACCAATACACCTTGAGAAGCAATAGGCGTAATAGCATCTATCATGGCTTGATAGTTGGTAGTAAACGTAGTAACATCTGTCATAGTGCCTACGCCCCCTGCGGTAGCATAACCCAATACGTCATTATTACCGAGCCACATAGAGAAGAAAGTTGCCCCTGTAGAATTTGCTACTACATAGTCTTTGTAAGTACTGGTAGCATTCGTTGTTCCCAATAAACGCTCAAAATGCGAATTGAAGCCTACAGGATTACTGAAGCCATAGCCTGGTGTGAGTACATCGGCTATTTTAATACCCGCTACGCCAAAGTTATTGTTTGCGCCTACGTGTTTGGCATACAAAGGCGTAGCACCATTAAGTCCTATAATACCGCTCATAAAACCTGTAGAACCTGGTCCAAAAGGCTGAATGATAGGGGCAGTAGGGCCGCCTGGAACATTGCGAAGCCTCAAATAACCTGTACCGTCTTTTTGCTCTACGCTATAGAGTGGTTGGGGAAAAGCACCTCCACCCACTAAGGCGAAACGTTGCGAAAGTAGATTGGGATAAGCTACTAACTGTCCTTCGCGATAAACGCCTCCATCTGCAAAACCTGCTGTAAGCGAATTGCCTATGGCTACAAATTTACTGAAATTGGCAGTACCCGCTGTAGGAGCAACAGCAACAGTAGCTGGCACAACATCACTTGGATCTACATAACAAGCTGTAGCAGATGTTATGAGTAAGGCATACAACCCTATTTGTTTTATATATCGTATCATAAAATAGATAAAAGGTGAATTGGTGAAAATTGAATTGGTGAAAATTGAATTGGTGAAAGATGAGTCTTTGAAAGGTAATACTCATCTTTCACCTAAACTCTATCTTAAAAATTGATCAAATGTAACAGATACATAGTAGAGCTTGCCTATAGCAGGTCCTGCAAAGTTTGTAACATAGTCCTTGCCAAATAAGTTAGTCGCCCCTACTTTGAACATGAGTTTTTGTGGTTTTGCTTTGTAGCTCACTTGTGCATCAAACACACCAAAAGAAGGTACATTTCCTACGCCAAAAGCTGATTGCCAAAGGTAGCTTTCCTGCCAGCGATAGCCTAAGTCAAAGCCGATATTTTCCCATACATTGCGATTGCCAATACCCAAGTTTATTTTGTTGGTAGGAGTGTTGAATTGGGTTTCGTATGTATCGACTTGTTCAGCTGGAACTTCCGCGTTAAATGTAGCATAAGAGTAGTTACCTGTTACTGTATAGCCTTTAGGAAGTCTATAAGTCAAACCTAAACCTGCTCCTATGGAGCTGATAGCGAAGTCTGTATTGAAATACGCGCGGAATGGTGTTCCTGCTGCGAATGCGCCTGTTGTAACGTCTGTTCTTCCTTGTTTAGCGAATACAGTTTGTTGATTAATAAAATTTTGGTATGTGTTGTAATACGCATTGGCATCAATCATCAACTTTTGCGCTACTACGCCTTTATATCCCAACTCAATAGCCGTTAAGCGTTCAGGTTTGATATAATCCATGTTTACTGTTTGTCCGTTGGCACCTACTGCGCCACCTTCATAAATGCCATATTGTTCAGCATTAGAGCGTGTGCCACCTATGATAGTACCTGAAGCACTAGGGAAGAATATGAATTGTGCTTGCGTATCAGGGTTGCGGAAGCCTGTTTGATAAGAAGCGCGTATGTTGTGTTCTTTGCTCTCGCCTACTGAATAAACAGCTGATATACGAGGGCTTATCTGTCCTTTGAAGCGTTGGTTTTTATCAAAGCGTAACGAGGCGGTTATTTTCAAAGCGTCATCAAGCATCGTTTTGGACGCTTGTGTATAAAGCCCAAATTCATTGATATAAAGGCGTTGGAACTTAGATTCTTTCGTAACTTCGTTAAAGATAGTATTATCTGTAAAAAGGTCATATCTACGGAAATTACCGCCTACTTGTACTTCTGCAAACTTGATTTTATCTTGGAAGTTATAGTTAAATTCTCCATGATAAAAGCGAGAATTATCTACAAAGCCAGCCCCTGCAGGGTTTCTTTTCAACAAATCGCTGCGTACAGCTGCCATAAGCGCTCTATATTCGGGCGAGCCATCAACAGGACGTGTTAAGCCTGCATTGTCGGCTGCCAAACGTGCTGCATTTTGGGCAATAGCTATTTGAGCAGGAGTAGGTGTGATAGCACCTCCCGACGCGAATGTACCTAAATTTTGAGAAATGATGGAGCCTGCATAATTGCCCAAATAAGAAGGCACCCATACAGCACTTGTAGGTGCGATGCGCTCATTGGCAAAAGTGCCTAATGCGCTCATGTTATAAGAATCGCCATCATCACTCATGGAAGCATAAGCGCGCACGAAGAAGTTTTTGGCTTTCAATTCTAATTTATGAAATTGTATCGCAAAATTGCGAAGAGCATAGCGTTCTGCGCCTTGATAAAAAGTATCACCACTACCAAAACGATAATTGTAGGAAAGCTCCATTTTCTCATTGATACGATAATGCAAAGCTACATCGGCTTTGATACTTGCAGCGTTCAAGTTGTCAGCTATTTGCTCTTCTTTGAAACCTGTGCGGTTTACACTCACGCCTTGAAAAATACCAGGCAATGCATTTTGAAGCAACGTATTGCCAAAGGGGTTATTCAATGCTGCAAACGCAGGGTTTAACAAAAGGTTTGAAGCTACCCCTGTAACAATTGCTTGTTGGCTGGCACCAGCCAAATTAGCATATTTGATGTTTGCTTCATCGCCATATAAATGCACGCCATCAAAGTCAGGTGCGCCATATACAGGGTTATTGGTATTTCTATAATTTGCTTGTGTAGTGCGGAAAGAACCATAATCATTGGCGCGCCAATCATCTGCCTCAAGGATAGAAAAGTTCACTTTGAAGGCAAACTTATTATTGAATGCTTTTGCGTAACGGATAGCAAAGTTTTGGTAAGGTTGCGTTCCATGTGGAGTGGAAAGATCAGTAGCCGTGTTAGAGTTCGTAATCCCCATCTTGCCTGATACGCTTAAACCCTGATATTCAAACGGGTTTTTGCTGGTCATCATCAAAATACCATTAAAAGCGTTTGGACCATAAAGTGCAGAAGCAGCACCTGGTACAAGCTCTACGCCCTCTACATCAAGTTCGGAAATACCTACTACGTTGCCTGTAGGAAAGTTCAACACAGGCGAGGCATTGTCCATACCATCAATCAACTGCACAAAGCGCGTGTTCGCAATGGTAGAGAACCCACGTGTGTTGTAAGAAGTGAACGTAAGGCTACCACTTGTAGTTTGGACACCTTTTAGGCGTGAAATACCATCATAAAAGTCAGGCGCAGGAGCGCTCTGTATTGCCAATATATCCATTTTCTCAATGGTTACAGGCGACTTCATGATGTTTTCAGGCACACGCGAAGCACCAATTACTACCTCTTGCCCTAGGATAGCTTGGTCGACCAATTTAATGGCGATGTCTGTTTTCGTTCCTGTTACATCAAATGATGCATTGGAATAACCCACCAAAGCGAAGACGAGTTTAAACGGTACGGGCGTGTTACTTTTGAGTGTGAATTTACCATCTTGGTCTGTGATAGTCCCAAAAACAGTTCCTTCAATGGCTATGCCCACTCCGATAAGAGCTTCGCCTTTTTCATCAGTAACCGTGCCTGATAGCTCGGTTTGTGCGTGTGCTTGTGATAGTCCTATGCAGAAGCAGATGCTTGTTATGCACAGTAAACGCTGTATGTTTTTCAGCATAAAAATATAGAAAGTAGGATTTAAAGAAGTTAAAATTGAATTTAATAAGCAAAAGAAAGTAATATTTGTTAAACTACAAAGATTTCCAAAGAAAAAATTTTTTTTATCTTAAAAAACAGCTTTTTTAAGCTGATATATCCCTTAAAAGCATATTTATTAGTTTTTGTTTTTTATTTTTTTCATTTCGTGTGCAACTCCATGAGCTTGCGGGTCGGGCATTTTTTCTAATTGATCGATGATATGTTGGAAGTCTAAAGCATTGCGGTTTTGCGAAAGTTTGTATTTTGCTTGCACTTCTGTAATATTTACTTCTATACCTACAATTGCCTGCAAAAAACTTGTACGTGTTTTTTCTGAAATATCCTCGTAACGCAACGGTTGTGGCATCTTGCTTTCATAGTTTTCCATTAGGCAGGCAAGCATTTGCTCAAGTTCGGCTTCGCTCACTATCCTTGCCTGCCCGTATAGGTGAACGGCTTGATAATTCCATGTAGGCGCGCTCTCCACACTATACCAACTCGACGTAACATAGGTGTGCGCTCCTTGAAACATCAGCATAACGGCAGGCGAGGCTTCCAAAGCTTTCCATTGCGGGTTTGCACGCGCTACATGGGCTTGCATGAGCCACTCGCCTGCCTCCGTTTCAACCAGGTGCCAAGGGATATGACAAGCCGTTATGCGTTCATCTACATGGCTGATGAAAGCACCAAAAGTATTATTGTGCAAGAAGTTTTTAATTTCAGTTGCCTCCTCGATTAAGAATTTTTTAGGGATATACATGATGTAATATACAAAAATTTAGACACTTCGTTTTCAAAAGATATATAAAAAGACTTAGACAAAGTGAAACTTTTTACTTGGCTTATCGGTTTTGTTTGCAGTTGTAAAATTATAACGCCATTTCTATTCCACATGATTACTATAACCGAAAAAGCTAAGGAAAAAATAGACTCGCTCCGCCAAGAAGACGGCTTAACAGACGCACACAATATCCGCGTAGCGGTAAAAGGTGGCGGTTGCTCGGGTTTGATGTACGATTTATTGTTTGACTCTGCGCTTCAACCCTCTGACCAAATATTTGAGGACAAAGGTATAAAAATTTTGGTTGATAAAAAAAGTCTGTTGTATTTATTGGGTACTGTACTTGACTTTTCTGATGGCTTGAATGGTAAAGGCTTTCAATTTGTAAATCCGAATGCTTCGCGCACTTGTGGCTGCGGAGAAAGTTTTGCAGTATAAGTTGATTTGTTGAAGGTTGATTTGTTGAAAGTTGATTTGTTGAGAGTTGATTTGTTGAAGGTTGATTTGTTGAAGGTTGATTTGTTGAAGGTTGATTTGTTGAAGGTTGATTTGATGAATTGATGAAAGTTGAATTGTTGAGGGTTCACCAATTCATCTTTCATCAATTCATCAATTCATCTTTCATCAATTCATCAATTCATCTTTCATCAATTCATCAATTCATCAATTCATCAATTCATCAATTCATCAATTCATCAATTCATCAATTCATCTTTCATAATATTTCTGCAAAAGCATTTTCGACTATTGGATAGCGAAATGTAAAGCCTAAATTTTGAAGCGATTGAGGTACAACTCGCCTGCTTTTTAAGACAAGTTCCGCCTCAGTACCAATAAGCCATGCTCCGAATTTAACCAACCAAGCAGGTTGAGGCAAGGCAACCCAAACGCCTAACTGTTTACGGAGTTTTTTCAAAAACTCTTTATTCGGAATAGGGTTGGGAGAGGAGGCGTTAAATGTGCCTTTTACTGTTTCGTGCTTCTCTAAAAAACGTATAAGTCTGTAAAAATCGTATTCGTGTATCCAACTAACATATTGGCTGCCTGCGCCTTGTGTACCTGCTAATCCGCAGTAGGCAAGGCGTTGAAACGGTATCATTACACCACCTTTTTTGCCCAGAACCATAGCCACGCGCAAGGCTATTTTGCGTGTTTGCGGTGTTTCGCATACGTCAAAAGCCTTTTCCCATTCGAGGCATACACCTACAGAAAAACCCTTGCCTATCTCGCCTGTAGCCTCGTCCATAGCACGGTCTTCTGCATGGCGATAAATAGTAGCAGAGGCAGCATTTACCCACATTTTGGGCGGTTTTTCGCATTTTGCGATAGCTTCGCCCAAAATTTGGGTGGAGAAAACGCGAGACTCTAGTATTTGGCGTTTATTTTTATCATTATATCTACAATTTACCGTTCTGCCCGCAAGGTTAATAAGCATATCGGCACCCTCAAGTGCTTCTTTCCATGCACCCATTGTTTTGCCATCCCATCGCACATACTCAATATCATTTGTTTCGGGATGGCTTTGGCGCGAAAGTATCTTTATTTTGTAGTCGGTTTCCTTTTGGAAGTAGTGGGCAAGACTTTGCCCCATAAAACCTCCTCCCGCTATAACAATTTTATCCTCTTTCATGTAGTATGGTTTTAATGCTTTGGTATGCGTATGAATAGGTGTCGCAAATATAAGTGTTTTTTTGTATTTACACGTATATCGTAATAAAACGGTTAGGGTTACTACTAAGTTAAGAAAAACTATTATATTTGCGCATCTTTTATGAATGCCTCTTTCAAAGCTAACATGGAAAACCCAACAGCAGAACCTGCCAAAACAGATATTACTTCGCAAAAAAAAGAGAAGAAGAAAAAAACCGCCTTTCGTGAATGGCTTGACGCTATCGTATTTGCCGTAATAGTGGCTACGATTGTGCGGTGGGGCTTTTTTGCACCATACACTATACCTACTCCTTCAATGGAAGGGACACAATTAGTAGGCGACTTCTTGTTTGTTAGCAAACTTGCCTACGGTCCCCGTACACCACGTACCGTTTTGCGCATACCACTTACAGATAACAAAATTTGGGGAACAGAAATGCCCGCCTATGTAAACTGGATTCAACTTCCTGTTTTTCGTATTTGGGGCTACACATCTGTGCAACGCAATGATATAGTTGTGTTCAATTATCCTGAAGACAAAATGCCTGTGGATATGAAAACGCATTATATCAAGCGTTGTATAGCTATAGCAGGTGACAAAATAGAAGTAAAAGAAGGACTGCTATATGTAAATGGCGAAAAAGCGAAAATACCTCCCCAAATGCAACACGTTTATAAATGCGAGTCGAAAGGGCGAGTAAACCCTAGCAATTTTATAGATATTGGATTAAGTCCATCTGATGTATCAGAAGCGGAAGCAGAAAACAACCTTATTATCTACCATATACATGGCACGATAGACGAGGCGCAAAAACTAAAAGAATCTGGTTGGTTTACATCAGTAACACGCATAGTTCGAAGCAAAGAAGAAGCAGATGTTCAAAATGTATTCCCAAGTGGTGCTATGGGTTGGTCTTGTGATAATTTTGGACCGCTAACTTTACCAAAAAAAGGAGCTACTATCGATATGGACGAAACGAATGTGAAAATTTATGGGAAGACTATCAAGGAACTTGATTGGAATAATAAAGTAGAGTTAAAAGACAACGGTATTTACATAGATGGCAAAAAGATAGAAAAATATACCTTTAAACAAGATTACTTCTTTATGATGGGCGACAATCGCCACAATTCTCTCGATTCGCGCTATTGGGGTTTTGTTCCTGAAGACCATATTGTAGGACGCGCCTCGTTTACTTGGCTCTCGTTAGACTATAACAAAACTCTTTTTGGAGGCAAGATTCGCTTGGGCAGAATGTTTGGCGGGATTTATTAAGCAAATATTTTTCATACAAAAACAACCGCACTATGTATTTAGGGCGGTTGTTTTGGTATATAGCATTGGCTTACAGAATAGACTTTCTAAAAAACTTTTCTCAATATTGCTTGGGTGCTTTGCCTTCTTTCGCTACAATTTTATATTTTCGCAAAGGTTTTTCACTTACCTCTACTTTCTGAAGCTCACAAAGGAACTCCCACATATCCCCAAAATCAAAAACATACATAAATTTATGGTTGTCTTTCCAAGCTAAATTTTCTATTTGATTTTCATCAGCAAAATCCTCTCCATCACCACGTGAGTCATGTATGGTGTAATTTGAGCCAAGACCTTTCAAATCCATAGAGAACAGATACAAATGATCATTACTAAACTTAAAGGCTTGTTGAATAGCTATATGCAAGTCCTCCATAGTATCGGAAGAATGTAAGGCAATTATCCTATAAATACTTTTATCGTATTGTAGTGAAATTTTGAAGTAGTAATTACCTTTTAAGGCTTTTTTGGCAGGGCTTTTCTCTACTATAACGCTTAGGTGGGGGAATATAGGCTTAAAAAAGGACATAAAAGGTTCTTTCAAAACGGGGAATCGCGTATCAAAATTAAAATGCGGGTATTTTTCCATATTTTTATTACCCCCCTCTTCCTCTTCCTCTTCCTCTTCATACATACCATACATACCAAAAGCAGCATTTACATCTTTATTACATAATTGCATAGGCATTTTTTTAGTAAGAATTTGAGCCATTTCTACCCCAAAATCAGTGATAGTAATTTTTTTGTTGATACGCATTTTTTCATATCTGTCTTTGGGAATAAACTCATAGTCTCTCTCCAATTCCCAAAAACCAAGATTAGCAAATAATTCTGCGAAAGAGTCATAATCAATCCATCGTTGTTTAAAATCACCATCTACAAATATTATGCTAATATCCTGTATATATACCGAATTTATTTCAGATTTTGTAGCCATAAAAGATAGGAATCCTAACAATCCGAATAGGCTATCACTATGTGTTTCCCGAAAATTATACGTCATTTCACACCAAAAACCTTGTAGAAACGACATATACTTTTCTTCGCTATCTAAAACCTCGTACTTTTCTAAGTTTTCTTTATGCGGTCTAATGATCTCCTTTCCTTTTGCGTCTTGTACTTTTTCTAATAGCTCCATGCCGAAACTACCTTCGAATAAATAGCGTACAAAACCTACATTTCGATATTGAGTTTTAACAGTAACATTCAGTTGCTTTGTATGCTCATCAAAAAGTTCGTTGATAGCAAAGGTATCGACACCTTTTGGATACCCGCTTGCTGTCATGCCGAGCGTACCTTTTTTGCGTACATAGTTTACAAAAGCATCAAGGCATGACACAAATGGCGCAATATTTTGATAGTATTTCTCCATTTTAAGTTTAAAAACCTAAATTAAATTATAAAAACATTTCAGTATAACAGACGGGCAAGATAGCTAACTTAACAGTTTGTGCCTTGCCTACCTTTTTGCATACTGTGTTTCATAATATTGCTGATAGTCGCCCGAGTCAATGGTATCAAGCCATGCTTGATTATTCAAATACCACTCTACCGTTTGCTCAAGTCCTTCTTCGAAGACCAAAGAAGGCGACCAGCCCAAAGTGTTTTTTATTTTGTGGCTATCAATCGCATAACGGAGGTCATGTCCCGCGCGGTCTGTTACGTAACTTATCAATTTTGCTGACTCTCCTGCCGTTCTTTGCAGTTTTTTATCCATTATTTTGCATAATAAATGAATTAAATCAATGTTTTTCCATTCATTGAAGCCGCCTATATTGTAGGTTTCGCCTATGATGCCTTTATGAAAGACCACATCAATCGCCCGCGCATGGTCAATCACATACAGCCAATCACGTACATTTTCGCCTTTTCCATACACAGGCAAGGGTTTGCTTTGTCGAATATTTTGGATAAATAAAGGTATCAATTTTTCTGGAAATTGATTTGGCCCATAATTATTGGAGCAATTCGAAACCACGATGGGTAGTTTATAAGTATTGTGATAAGCTCTTACAAAATGATCAGAGGCGGCTTTTGACGCAGAGTAGGGGGACTGTGGGTCGTAAGCGGTTTGCTCTGTAAAGAAGCCAGTGTCATCTAACGAGCCATAGACTTCATCAGTTGAAACATGATAAAACAAGCCTTTGCGCGTGGTTTCGCAGGCAAGTTCCTTACTTTTCCAATACTGCTTGGCAGTATTCAACAGCATAACCGTTCCCATTACATTAGTTTGCACAAATTCAAGTGGGTTCAAGATAGACCTGTCCACATGAGATTCTGCCGCAAGGTGAATGACTGAGTCTATTTGATGCGTTTCAAAAACGCTTTCCATAAATTTTGCCTCAGTAATGTCACCTTTTATAAACGTATAATTAGGTGCTTGCGCAATATCGTCCAAATTGCGCAAATTTCCTGCGTAAGTAAGCGCATCTAAATTAAAAATATGATAGTGAGGGTATTGCGTAACAAATAGGCGCACTACATGAGAGCCTATAAAGCCCGCGCCTCCAGTAATGAGTAAATTCACTTCGTTGAGTATTTTTTTGCAAATGTAGCCAAAAATTAGTCTCTATCAAAAATATCTTCTACTAAGAGTGAAAAATTTTTGAGTATGTAAGATGAAACCTTACCTTGCCTGCGTGCCTTGCAGTAGGGTATAAATTCGCCATTTTGCAAAATCTCTACCTCAATACGCTTCTTGTCGGGGCGCACTTCCCAATATTCTTTTACGCCAAATGCTTCATAAATATCGCGTTTTGTTTCGCGTTCTTGCACAGCTTCAGTAGAGGAAACTATCTCAAGCACCACTTCAGGCACTCCATAAAGCGCGTTACCTTCAGTGTATGTGTGTTGCGATTGCGACATGAAGCAAATGGTAGGCTGGAAAATATTTTTCTCATCAAGCACTAAGTCTATAGGTGCAAATAACAACTCGCCTTTGCGTTTGTTCTCAGAAGCTTGCAACATAAGGAAGCCAATATTGCCTACTATTTCGGGTTCAGTAGCAAGTTCATTTGGATATATGTACAATTGCCCCTCTATTAGCTCAACCTTGATGCGTGGCTCATTAGGAAACGCTTGGCGCAACCGTTCATAATTCCATTCGAAGTCGAGGGAGTAGGCTTGGGCTATCTCTCGCATCTCGTCTATGGTATAAATTCTGCGCCCCTGATTTTGGTTAGGTATTTGCGCTTGATGTGCTATATTATGAATAGGGTGGTGATGTTGATTGGCTTGCCTGTTATTTTGAATAGCCTTGATAAATTGCCAAACTTGGGCTTTTTCCTCTTTATCGAGTAGTTGCAGAGCGTTCCACAACATATCACTGTCAATGTTCATATTGTTTTCTGAAGTATGAGGGATAATATTTTTCATCGCGTTAAGTATTGATTAGACTTCTTGCGAAAGTGTTTTTTAGAAGCCTCACAGCCTGCCCTCTCCATTTTGAGAGAGGGAAAAGGTACTTTCGCAGGAAGTCTAATACATGGTAACGTAAAAATCAATCTTTTTGTCTTAAAAATACTTGAATTTATTAAAGAAAATCTTGATATAATTAAAAAGCAAGAATTGGTTTCTTGCAAACAAGTGTATTGTATTTTGCGTTCATGCAAATATAGGCTATCTTTGCCCTTATTTTTGATATTTATTTTTGTGTAAGCCCATGTTTTGGAAAAAAAGCAATAAAACAAACGAAAATGCCACTGAAGGGCAAGAATCTACCAATTCACATGACCTAAAGACGCGCATGGTCAAGGTAATATATGACGGAGAAGAACATGAATTTGAGGTAAAGCCCGACCGCTCTATCTTAGAAACTGCCCTAAAATTAGGCATTGACTTGCCACACTCTTGCCAAAGTGGTATGTGTACCTCGTGCATAGGCAAGTGTGTTTCAGGCAAAGTACACTTAGACGAAACTGACGCGCTCACTGCCAAAGAGATTGAGCAAGGCTATGTACTTACTTGTGTTGGGCACCCACTTACAGATGATGTAGTAATTGAAATTGACTAAAAATCTGTTTTTATCTATAACTATCCTGTCTTGCCTACCCAACGTAGGCAAGCTCTATAGCTTTAAAGTAAAGATTGACTATCCAATAATATTTGCGGAAGGTAGTAATTTTAAAAATAAAATTTCAACATACGCTAAAAAAATATTTTTATTTTTTGCTATCTACAAAATACATATCTACCTCCCCTTTATTTTTAGCTTTTATTTTGCCTCTGTATGAGCAATTAAAATGCGCTTTAATCAGTTCGTAGGTTGTACCTGAAATATTTATCTTGCCTGCCTCTCCACTACTTTCCAAGCGCGAGGCGGTGTTTACAGTATCGCCCCATATATCGTAAGCAAATTTATTTTTGCCAATTACGCCTGCGACTACCCCTCCCGAATGAATACCTAAGCGGATTTCCCATACGTCTTCACCTTTCGCAGTTTTTTCGATAATCCATTGCTGCATATAGGCCTGCATTTCGAAAGCGGCATTTACGGCATCTATTGGATTGGTTGTATTGGCGGTAGGCACGCCTCCTGCGCACATATAGGAATCGCCTATGGTTTTTATTTTTTCGAGATGGTGTTTATCGCATATTTCATCGAAAGCAAGGAAGCACGTATTTAATTCTGCGATAACTTGTTGTGGCTTCAGCTTTTCGGCAATTTGTGTAAAGCCTTTGAAGTCAGTGAAAATGACCGTAACCAAGTCGTAATGAACAGGTCTTGCCTGCCCTGTTTCTTTCAGCTCCTTAGCGGTTTCGGCAGGCAAGATGTTGAGCAAAAGCGTATCTGACTTTTGGCGTTCTGTTTCTACTTGTGCCAGCGTTGTTTGAATTTCCTCTTTCTGGTCGGCTATTTCCAAGCGTTGGCGTTCGATTTCCATGCGTATTTTTTTGAAAGTAATGCTTCGCCTGTAATAGGCAAAATTGTAGGCATTGAAGCCCAAAAACATATACACGAAGCCGTTAATGTTTGACCACATAGTAGGCTCTGTCGTAAACTCAAACCTGCCCCATGCAAACCACATGACTAATTGTGATAAGGCAAATACACCCATTCCTTGCGCCCACATGGATATGCCGCCAATACCAATGCATGTGGTAGAGCCATATATTATCAGTGCGGTGGTAGGCATTATAGTAAAATCCATAATATATGAGGAAGTGCCTACCCAATACATATCAATAACCAGCCATGCACGTTCGAGAGAATTGCGCGAATTAAAATAGCGATAAATTTGAAAGATGACATGAGGATAAAAAAAGAAAAAGCCTATCCAAAGCATATATGCCCAATGCGTATTGGGTGTGTCGATACGCATTTTCATAAATAGCTCCACACACAGCATGATATACGCTAAGGCGCGTGCAGGATAGACTTCATGCCCTATACCTCTACCACGTACTTCTTTTTTTAGAATAGATTTTGCATCTTTTATATCCATGCTTCAAATAGTGTATTTTTTTGTTATCGTAATTTTATTGGAAACTAATACAAGCGCAATTTTTAATAAAAAACTTATAAATTGATCATCAGAGAACTGTGTAAACTCAATATGTGCATATTTCTCTCTTTATACAAAAGGGTTCTTAGAAAGTTATAGCGGAAGCTACCAAAATACATGAGCAGTCATGCTGTAAAAATCTGTTTTTCAGGCTTTTGCGGTGTGCTAAAGTTTATAACAGACGCTTACAGCGTGGCTATCCCGTAATAACTTTCGAACAACCTACAAAAATTAAGTATTGAGCGTCTTTTTTCAGGTTTTCCATTTCTAATATCGTTCCAAAAAACAACTTTATTTAATTTATCCCAAATTAACAATAGAGTTACTATCTCGTTCAATTTTCTGTAAATCGATATTGTTATATGATTTATGAAGTAATATTTAATTAAAGTTAGTTGTTTTATTTCAAATGGTGCTGTATGCTTAAACAACATTTTTTTATTATAAAAGTTTTTAATATGTGTGAAAAACCATTAAAGAGGCATATAGAATGAGATAGTAACTCCAAGGGGCTATTACAATATGTTGGGAGATTTTTTGAATTTAAGTAGTTGATTATCAGTTTTTTATATAAAAACATTTTTTTCTCTTTAGGTTTGCATCGTTGAGATAAGAAAATAAAAATAGTCTAACCGTTTAATTTTTTGGGAAATTCTAAAATTTAAATACTTGATTATCTAATACTTAAAAACTGCGACAAACACTAAAGGAAAAAGCCTAAAACAAACTTGCCTGCCTACTGCTGATTCATTGTTGCAGATGTTGGAAATAGCACTATTGCTTGTGCCACTTTTCTACATTCTCTAATGCTTTAGGGTAATGCGCATGGGCTATAGCAAAACAAATAAACGAACATGTCAAACAAGTGCCTGCATTCAGCATCAACGAATAGCGAAGCATACTTTCCGACTTAAAAAGCTCTTGAGTATAAACAGCTACAAGCGTAGGTCCCAACGCCATACCCATCAAATTAATAATCAACAACCCTATGGCAGACGAGCTTGCGCGCATTTGATTGGGCATCATGGCTTGCAAAGCAGCAGGCGACACACCAAAAGGAAAACTCGCAAAAAAATTGGCAGGCAAGATAAATAAATATGCCAGCCAAAAATTAGGCATCAGAGGAAAAATTAAATTAAAGGTAAGAAAAAAAACAATGCCCACAAAAGCTACACGCGTCTTCGCATTTTTAATGCCTTTCTTTTCCCAATAATCAGCTAACCAACCTCCTACCAAAATACCTGAGCCTGCCATAACTATAGTGGCAATACCATAATAAAAACCTACTGCTATCCTGTCCACCCCGTATGTCCGCACCAAAAAAGTAGGCACCCACCCCGCCGAACTATAGGTAACCATCGTATAAAAGCCCAGCCCAAAACTAATACCAAAGAAACTGCGTGCGTTGGGTATAAGGTAGGCAAGAGTTTCACTAAAAGTAACCGTTTTGTCTTTATTGACACCTTTTCGCACAGGTTCACGCACTGTAGCCATCAAAAGTGCTATCAAAATACCAGGCAAACCCACATAAAAAAAGACTAATTGCCAACTGAATATCTCACCAAAAAACGGCACAACCGTAGTGCGTGAATCACCTACCCAATACAAAACACTGCTTCCTGCTATCATCGATAAGCCCGAACCAATGTAAATACCCATGCCGTAAACGCTCAAAGCCGTTGAAAGTTTGTCTTTAGGAAAGTAATCGGCTATCATGGAATATGCCGCAGGTGAGAGGGTTGCCTCGCCTACCCCTACTCCTGCTCGCATGAAGAAAAATTGCCAAAAATTGCGTACTAAACCACAGCCTGCCGTAAGAATACTCCACGTAAATATCCCAAAAGTGATAATCCACTTTCTGTTAGAACGGTCAGCAAGCCAGCCAAACGGAATCCCTAATACAGTATAAAAAATGGCAAAACTTAAACCCATTAAATAGCTTATTTGCACTTCAGTTAAGTGCATATCGCGTTTAATGGGATCAACCAATAAAGACAAGATAGTCCTATCTATAAAAGAGAAAATATAGGCAAGCATCAATATAGCTACTACCCACCACGCATAACGAAGGTTTTGAGGCATCTTTGTTTTTTTCACAAATGTAGGTATTTGTTTGCATAAAGATAGTCTATTTCAAATCCTTGCCTACATATTTTTGTATAATTGTGCAAATTCCTTAGCAAAGTAGGTGAGGATAATATCAGCCCCTGCCCGTTTAATGCTCAAAAGGGTTTCATACATAGCGCGTTCGCCATCTATCCAACCGCGTTCTGCGGCGGCTTTTATCATGGCATATTCACCACTCACGTTATAAGCCACTATAGGAGTTGCGAAATTGTCGCGCAAACTGCGAATCACATCAAGATAAGGCAGGGCAGGCTTGACCATCATAAAGTCAGCGCCTTCTTCAAAATCTAATTGCGCTTCTATCAATGCCTCGCGTACATTGGCGGGGTTCATTTGGTAGCTTTTTTTATCTCCAAAACGCGGTGCGGAGTCTAACGCATCACGAAACGGACCATAAAAGGCACTTGCATACTTGGCGGTATAAGCCATAATAGAAACCTCTTGAAAACCTGCCTCGTCAAGCTCATGGCGAATAAAGCGAACTCTTCCGTCCATCATATCAGAGGGTGCCACTATATCTGCCCCTGCTTCTGCTTGCGCAATAGCCATGCGGGCTAAGATTTCAAGCGTTTCGTCATTCAGAATTTTACCATTTTCTACAATGCCATCATGCCCTGTCGAGCTATAAGGGTCCATAGCGACATCAGAAACAAGGCATACTTCTGCAAATTGTTGCTTAATAGCGCGAATAGTTCGAAGATATAGGCTATTTTCGTTGTAACTTTCTGATGCATACTTGTCTTTCAAGCCATCAAGAACGACAGGAAAAGGAGCGAATGTTTGTATGCCCAACTCCATACATTCCGCTATCTCATCAAGGACACGGTCAATAGAGAATCGATGCACACCAGGCATAGACTTGATTTCAATTTGTTGATTGTCGCCCTCCATAATAAAGAGCGGGTAAATAAGGTCGTTAGGCGTAATATGCGTTTCCTGCACTAAGTTACGTATAACATTTGATTTGCGGTTACGACGGGGGCGATGCGTGAGCATATCTTGTTCGATTTGACGAATAGTGGGGTAAATTCTCGGTGATTTATAAAGCAAAGCGTTAGGCGTTTATGTATGAAAATTACTGCTTACTGAGCCAATAACGTGCCTCTTTTAGAGATAAAACAAATATTCTTATTTCTTTTTTACCTATAAAACTTATCGTCTATTATCCTCCCCTTGCAACATACTAAAATAACCAAGATAGCGTGATTGGGCTATCTCGCCTGTTTGGACGGCTTTTAGAATAGCGCAATCAGGTTCGTTTACATGAACACAATTATGATATTTGCATTGTCCAAATCTACGACTCATTTCAGGAAAATAGTGGGAAAGCTCTGCGCCTACTATTTCTACTAAACCTAATTCTTTGATACCTGGTGCATCTATAATAAAAGTATTAGGTTCGAGTTCGAACATTTCGGCAAAAGTCGTTGTATGTACGCCCTTTTCAGCAAAATCTGATATTTCGTTGGTGCGTAGGTTTAGGTTTGGAGCGATGCTATTCACGAGTGTGGTCTTGCCTACCCCTGAATGCCCTGTGAGGAGAGAGGTTTTACCTTTCAAAAGTGCGTGGAACGCCTCTATACCCTCGCCTGTGACTGTTGAGGTAAATAAACATTGGTAGCCGAGTGGCTCGTAAGTGTTTTTTAATTCTTCGAGTACAGCTTTGCCCTCTTCCTCCAATAAGTCTGTTTTGTTAAAAATGATTTTGGCAGGTATGCCAAAACTCTCTGCTGTAACTAAAATTCTATCAATAAAGCCTAACGAAGTGCGGGGGTAGGCAAGAGTTGCAATCAATATAGCTTGGTCGATATTCGAGGCTAAGATGTGAGCATGTGCCGTTTTTTTATGTACAGATTTTCTAATGATGTAGTTTTCACGAGGCAAAATACCTGTGATGTTGCCTACATTTTCTTTTTTATCTTCCCACTCCCATATTACGCGATCGCCTACAGCTATGGGGTTGGTTATTTTTTTTTCGTTAAGAATAATTTTGAATTTCCCTCTCAAGCGGCAAGTAAGCATTGCTCCATCTTCGGCTGCTCGCACATTATACCACAAGCCTGTGGTACGCATAATAAGTCCTTCCATGTAGTAAATTTTCTTTCAATAGGTATAAAAAGTAAGTGCTTTGCAATGATACGCTTTTTTTTTGGATTTTCCAAAAAAATCTGCTGTTGTATCACTCACTTCTTGTGTTCCACGTAGGTAAAACGATTGTCATCAGAAATATTGGGCAGTTCACGTACAACTTCTATGTTTTTCCATCACCTTACTTGGTATGAAGGATAATTTCCATGATTTTAAAAGAGAGGCGTTTATGCGAAGATGCACATTTATGCCAGCAGGACAATTCCTGCAACAAAAAAAAATGTTTTTTTTGTTGCCTCTGCTACTCGCACAGAAAACTCGAAAAAATAACCGCAAAGCCATTGACTCTGCGGTTATTTTTGTTTAGCCTTTGTGCATACCCTCTTTATCGTGTTCTGTATTTGAATGAGGTGTTTGCGAAAGTGGAATGTGTTGTGGAATAAAATCACCAAAACCATCTAATTCAGCGTTAGGCTTGCTGTAGTCGTAAGGCCAACGGTGAACAGTAGGAATTTGCCCATTAGGCCAGTTACCATGTCCAGGTATGCGAGGTGTAGTCCATTCGAGCGTATTAGAGTTCCAAGGATTTTCAGGTGCAATACGTCCTCTGAATATACTATACACAAAATTGAAAGCAAACAAACTCTGTCCCAAGAAAGTGATAATCGCAGCTACAGTAATAAACATACTTAAGTCAGCAAATTTATTGAATGTGTCGAAGCCTGTGAAAGAATAATATCGGCGAGGAAAACCTGCAATACCCTGATAGTGCATAGGGAAAAACACACAATAGATACCTATAAAAGTAAGCCAAAAGTGTATATAGCCCAATTTCGGATCCATCATGCGTCCAAACATTTTGGGGAACCAATGATAAACACCTGCTACAAATCCAAAGAATGAAGCACTACCCATCACAATGTGAAAGTGTGCAACCACGAAATAAGTATCGTGCAGTTGAATATCTAATGCATTGTTTCCTAATACAATACCCGTAACCCCACCTGAAATAAATACAGATACCAGGCCTATTGAAAACAACATGGCAGGAGTAAAGATAATATTGCCTTGCCACAGCGTAGCTATATAGTTAAACGCTTTAACAGCTGAAGGTACAGCAATAACAAGCGTCAAGAACATAAACACTGAGCCAAGAAAAGGATTCATACCTGTCATAAACATATGGTGCGCCCACACGACAAACGACAAGATGCCAATACCTATCATAGAAAATATCATGGCATGATAGCCAAAAATAGGCTTGCGCGAATTAGTAGCTATGATTTCAGAAGTAATACCGAGCGCAGGAAGAAGCACAATGTACACTTCAGGGTGACCTAAGAACCAAAACAAGTGTTGGTACAAGATAGCACTACCACCTTGATTGTGTAAAGCCTCGCCTCCTATATAAATCTCGCTCAAGTAAAAACTTGTCCCCATACTGCGGTCAAATATTAGCAATAAAGCCGCCGCAAATAATACGGGGAAAGATAAGATACCAATAATAGCGGTAAGGAAAAAAGACCAAATCGTAAGTGGAAGACGTGTGAACGATAAGCCTTTAGTACGCATGTTGATAACCGTTGTAATATAGTTAATGCTACCCAATAAGCTGGATACGATAAACAACGACATAGCTAATAACCAATACGTCATACCTGCGCCTGAGCCTGGCATGGCTTGTGGCAAGGCACTCAAGGGAGGATAAACCACCCAACCACCGCTTGCAGGCCCCGTTTCAAGAAACAAAGACGCAAACATAACCGCCCCTGCTGCAAAGAAAAACCAAAAAGAAAGCATATTCAAGAAACCTGATGCCATGTCGGGCGCGCCTACCTGCAAAGGAATCAAGAAGTTACTGAATGTACCACTCAAGCCTGCAGTAAGTACGAAAAACACCATGATAGTACCATGCATCGTAACAAGTGCAAGATATTGTTCTTGCCCAAGCTTGCCTGTTTCATTTATCCAAGTACCTAATACAGGACGGAGAAAATCAAGACTCATATCAGGGAAACCTAATTGTAAACGGAAAATTACCGACATCGCTCCGCCAATAAATGCCCATATTAAGCCCATAATAAGGAATTGCTTGCCAATAACCTTGTGGTCTTCACTAAATATATACTTACCTATAAAACTTAATTCATGATGGTCGTGATCATGATGGTCGTGCTGATGGTCATGTTCGTGGTCATGTCCATGCACTTCTGTTTTTACGTGTGCGTGTTCTGCCATAATATTTTGTATAGTAAGATGATTCTGTTTATTAAATTGAATAAAGGTGATTTGAAAAGGTTACTGTTTAGCTTTCGCTTGTATTTCCACGTTTGGTATTCCACCAAACTGAGGACACCAAATGCGGGCTGTACTAAACAAAAGACCACTTAAACATGCCTAAGCACTACTAATGTGCTATATGTTCTTTCTCTGGTTGTTTTTGTGCTAAATTTTTCTTGTTGAGTTGTTTCATGCCCTTGCCCTTGAACTCAGGTTTATCTTCCAAGAAAGTTTTTTGTGCCGCATACCATTTATTGTAGTCTTCTTGTTCATCTACTACAATGATATATTTCATGGCAAAATGCCCCTTTCCGCATACTTCTGTGCAGGCAAGTTCATAATTGAATTTTGGATTGCCTGTTTCTGAGCGCATTTCTTCGGTAGTTTTAGTAGGCGTGAATATAAATTCAGTGGGCATACCAGGTACTGCATCCATTTTTACGCGAAAATGTGGCATAAATACGCTATGCAAAACATCACGCGCTCGGATTTTTAAACGCACAGGTTTTCCTTTAGGTAAGCGCAATTCGCGTGCAAGAAAGTCGTCATCTGCATTAGGCTTATCAAAATCTATTCCAAATTCATTGCCTTTAGCATCATCAATAAGGCGGAAATCATAGCTTCCAAGCGTCTTATCCTTACCTGGATAACGTACCTGCCAAGCAAATTGCTTGCCCATGATTTCTATTACCTCTGCATCTTTAGGCGCGGGTAGCTCCATAGTGTTATGCCATACGCTATAGCCCGAAAAAACCAATACAGCCATAATAACAGCAGGTATAAGTGTCCAAATTTTTTCTACTGTAGGATTGTCATGGTAATAAGAAGCTTTTCGGTTGGGATTATATTGATAAGCATACGCGCACCAAAACAACGCCACATTCGTAATGAGGAACATAGTTATAATGACCGCCATCGTAACCCAAAACAATGAATCTGTCCATACACCATGTACGGAGGCTATAGGCAAGTGATATTCACGAGCCGCGTGAGGGTGATACCAGGCCACCGCTATCAGCATGAGTAATGGCACAATAGCCATCAATGCCGCATTTACTTTGTTGCTTGTTCCTACTTCGTCATGCGAGCCTTTTAGTACCGATACGAGGGTTTGAATCCTGAATAACAACACTAAAATAGCTAGAGTTAAGATGAGAGAGGACGCTATAATTATACCTGTCATAGTTCGAAATAGTTTTGAATGCAATATTAACTATCTTTTTTTTAATATGCAATCTTTTTTAAAAATTTTTTTTTTTTAGTAGTAGATGCTACGCATATACTCAAAAAGAAAACTCGCTTTTTGCTTTTATTGCCTTAGCATCTGTTTTTGTTTAGATTAGAGGTTACACAACTGTACTACAGACGGCTCACCCTATCCATTACCTACATCTTTTTGATTAGTTCTAAATCTATACAATAGTTTTTCTATACCTTTGCTTTTGTACTTCTTTCTTTATATTTCATGTATGCAGTGAGCGTCCTTTTGTAGACCTTTGTTTAACCAAGCGTTATCATAAGATTTTAAACTCAGACTCATACGAGTATTCCCTCTATATATGAGGAATATTCATCAAACGAAAAGCTTTTACCGTTTTGTGAATAATATGAAAGTAACAGCCTCGCTTTTATCAGCCTCTATGTCATCAGATAGCTATCAATCAGCCCGCTTCTTATCCGAGTCCATAGTGTTGAATATTCAAGACACTACCGAGTTATGTTACAACAAGAAGCGGTCAGCTCCAAACTTAAACTGTTTGCAAAAGTCGGCAGTGAACAGGCATCAGTTAGCAGACATCAGTGAGCGGTTAGCAGGCATCAGTGAGCAGTTGTTTTTTTCTATTTCTTGCTAACTGTTCACTGCTAACTGTTCACTGATGACTGTTCACTGCTAACTGTTCACTGCTAACTGTTCAACGTGCCAGTTTATTACTCTGTGGCTTTGAGCGAAGCAATCAAATCTGCATCATCAGTCATGTAGGCAAGGATTTCATCTGTTTTTGGCTTAATCATACCTATATCTATTTGATTGGCGAGCATTTGTGTCATGTTGTAAATGTACGCACCCGTTTGTTTCTTCTCGGCATAACCCTCGACCATTTCTTTAGAGGCAAGCACTTTTTTGTACGTGTCCATCTCGATATGGTTTAAAGCTTTTAAGATAATATTTTTTATGTTATCATGAGTCAATTCTCCAAAAGACATAATTTTGTTAAACCTACCTGGGCGTTGCGCGGCAGTATCTACGAGCCAAAGGGCGTTGGTAGTCGCTATAATACCTACATTTGCTCCTAATTTTTCCACACCGTCAAGTATATCAAGGAATGAACGTAAGTAGCCTGTTTGCGAGTAGTCATCTCGATTGCCCAAGTCTAAGTCAATATCATCAAGCACAATAAGCGAAGGCGCAAGGATATTAGCAAATTTTACGCCATTGCGGAGCGCAGCGGCAGACACTTTAAGGATAGTAACGCCTTGTTTTTTCAAGGTATTCGCCAATACAATAAGGGACTCTGTTTTGCCCGAACCAGGCAATCCCACAAACAAATAACGCATCATACGTTGGCGTTTTTCATACAACATACTGTAGCCTTTGAGGTCTTGCAACATCTTTTCAGGTAAGTAAATATCGTCAAACCCGCGTTCAGGCAATTCGTGCTGATGGAAGTTTTGAGCATCGTCAGACTCTATATTGATATAGGCACCTTTGAACTCGCTATGATACACAGAATTGTCTAATAGATAATCAAAAAAGTTGTAATCTGTAAAATTGAATTCTTCTGTAGAAGTAAGCGTTAGTTCGTGATATAAATATTGGTCATTATACCAATACGATTTAAAGTTGAGCAGAAGCTCTTTCTCTTCTATTTCTGCTATGATGGTGGTGTTTTTTGTGCTATCTATGCGTACAGTGGTGGCTATTTCCGCACCGCCTTCTACAATACTTTTTATTTTTATAGACACATCAGCGTTATCCATAACGATAGCGTCTTGGTTCAAGTTCGAGATAAATTCGAACATGAGATTGCGAACCATGTCGCTGATTCGGTGCGAGTAAAGATTTAGTACTTGTACTGTTTTGGTACGCTTGAGTGCAATTGTAGCCATTGATTTAGAGGTTTGAAAGTTTGGAAAAGTTTTGCACAAATATACAGAAACTTATCGATAAAAGCAAATCTAAAATAAATAAAACACGGCATTTTGATTTCTCATAAAAAATACCGACCTTTGCACTTCGAAAAACATACCTTATATCTCCGATGACTATCACCGCTCAAGACGTGAACAAATTGCGCCAAGCTACAGGCGCAGGCATGATGGATTGCAAGAAAGCCCTCACAGAAGCCAATGGCGACTTTGAAGAAGCTATTGTTATCCTCCGCAAAAAAGGTCAAAAAATTTCTGCTAACCGCGCAGACCGCGAAACTACCGAAGGCGCAGTATTTATTCATATAAACGAAACGGCTACCAAAGGGATTATCTTCTCACTTGGTTGCGAAACGGACTTCGTAGGCAAGAATGAAGGCTTCCTTTCACTTGGCAAAACTATCCTTGATACAGCCATAGCACACAACCCTGCTGATGCAGAAGCGTTGAATGTTATAGTAGTAAACGGACTGCCTATCAGCGAACACATTGTAGAGTTCGTAGGCAAAATTGGCGAAAAAATTGAAGTAGTACGCTACCAACACATTGAAGCCGACAAAGTAAGTTCTTACATTCACTCAAACAAAAAATTGGGCGTTTTAATAGGGCTAAATGGTGTAGGAAGTGCTGATGTAACCGAAATGGGCAAAGATATAGCCATGCAAATCGCTTCTATGAAACCTATCGCAGTAGATAGAAGTAGCGTTGATGCTACTGTAGTAGAGCGCGAAATCGAAATCGGCAAAGACCAAGCTCGTCAAGAAGGCAAGCCTGAAGCAATGCTTGAAAAAATTGCACTTGGCAAACTTAATAAGTTCTATGAAGAAAATACGTTGCTTGAACAAAAATTTGTAAAAGATGGGGCTTTGACTATCCAACAATTGATAGAAAAACATGGCGCATCTATCAAAGTTCCTGCATTCTATCGAGTAGCTTTAGGCTAACATAAAGTTACCAACTTGCCTACGTAGGCAAGTTGCGTTTATGCCTCAATTGAACGAGCATGAGCCTCATTAAGACACGGTCTTGATGAGGCTCATGCTTGTTTTAACAGCTCGCCTGCCCAATAAACCGCGTATATTTCAAACATTTTACTTGTTTTTTCGTACATTTTAATACCACTCCAATAATAAAGTGTTTTTAAAGAAATTGTATGTTCAAACGTTTTTTGCTTGCCTCCGCTATTGTCCTTATCCTTGCCTGCCCTGCCAATGCTCAGCGCAAGGTGCAGGTTTTTTATGACTCACTCGAACAACGCCAACTCCGCGAGGAGTTTTATGTAATCGCCGCACAGGGTAATAATCTCAAACATGGCGCGTACAAAAGTTATTATCCAAATGGTAAAACGGAAACATTGGGTAAATTTACACAAGACAAACGCGATAGCATATTTGCTGTTTACCATGAAAACGGTAGCCTTCAAGCACGCGCCGCGTACAAGGAAGGCGCAAAAAATGGTGCTTTTGAAACATATAATTTTGAGGGTGCACTCCAACAAAAAGGAATGTATCTCAATGACCAACTCGAGGGAGAAGTACTCACATACTATCCTAATGGTAAACCAATGTCAAAAAGCAATTTTTCACAAAACCAATTAAACGGCAGAGTAGAAACATATTATGCGGAAGGAACACCTCAAGAAGTCAGCACTTATTTGGCAGGCAAGCTCAACGGTTTGAAAACATTGTATTACGAAAATGGCAAGATGCGTGCCGAAGAAGAATATGTGATAGGTATGCCACATGGTATTTACAAAACCTATTACGAAACAGGCGAGTTGCAAATTTCTGCACGCAATGTGAACGGCATGAAAGATGGTGAATATTTGCAATATGCTGAAAATGGGCAAGTTACACTCAAAACATTCTATCGCCAAGGCAGTGCCGACAAATATCACCTTGCCTACTACCCCGATGGAAAACCCAAGCAAGAGATATATCTAAAAAATAGTTTGCGCAATGGTACTGAAAAAGGCTATTACCCTAACGGGCAAATTCAATACCTGATAGAACACAGCGACGAAGAACGCAATCAAATTAGCAAAGAATATTACCTATCAGGCAAGCTCAAAACCGAACAATTTATGGAGAATAAATTGCCTACTGGAGTGTGGATACGCTATTATGAAAGCGGAATTAAACAATGGGAACAGCCTTATTTGGCAGGCAAGGAAGAGGGAACACGTAAAAATTATAGGCTCGATGGCACACTCGAAAGCACAGAAGACATTAAAAAGGGGCAACGTTATGGCTTTTTGCGCCAATATGATACACAAGGCAACCTCCAAGAAGAAACATCTTACCGCGCCAATATGAAAGCAGGCGCATACCGTAAACTTCATGCAAACCAAAAAAATGCGGTAACAGGTATGTATCGTTATGCCAAACAAAATGGAGAATGGAAAGAATTTAGTGCCGAAGGTAAATTATTAAAAACTACTACTTACCAAGAGGGCAGATTAATCAGTGAAAAAATAGAAAAAATAGAAAAATAAATGTATTTATTGATTTATTTATTTACACATCAATAACTAAATTTATTGCGTTTTATTATTTAGAAATGCGCTTTTTTGAAAGTACTATATACAAATAAATGGTTGCTGAGCTAGTCTCTAAATGGGAAAAACCTACCCAATGTAGTACTTTCGCAAAAGTTGTTAGTGAACCGAAAAACAAATAAACATAACATTTTTAAAAAAAATTTGGGCATTACACAAAAATACTTTTACTTTGTATATCAACATAACCGAAAAGAAATTTATAACTTAATATTATGCAACATTATACAGCTCGCCTATTGGTGGGTATTTTGGTATTGATAACATCTTGCACCACAAAAG